>JBGTLX010000704.1:0-3814 GCA_041743855.1 Rhizobiaceae bacterium
GCCGGGGGCGGAACGGGCTGACCGGCGTCAGCGCCAGCAGCGGCGCGTCGAGTGGAAGGATCGGACCGTGCGCCGAAAGGTTGTAGGCGGTGGACCCAGCCGGCGTCGCCACCATCACGCCGTCGCAGTGCAGTTCGTCGAGCCTGACCTGCCCGTCGATGGTGATGCGGATCTTCGCCGTCTGGTAGGACTGCCGCCACAGCGCGACTTCGTTGATGGCGAGCGCCGCGACGCTTTCGCCCTCCGATGTCACCGCCTCCATCTCCAGCGGCCTGATGGTTTCGGGCACGGCGGCGGCGATGCGTGCGGGCAGGTCGCCCTCGCGGAACTCGTTCATGAGGAAGCCGATCGTGCCGCGGTTCATGCCGTAGACCGGCTGGCCGGTGACCATGGTTTCGCGCAGCGTCTGGAGCAAGAAGCCGTCGCCGCCGAGCGCCACGACCACATCCGCGTCGGCCACGGGAACCTGGCCGTAGAGCGATGACAGCGCCGTTGCGGCCGCCCTCGCATCCGCCGTATCGGACGAGACGAAGGCCAGTCTTTCGCGGGCTCCGTTCATTTCACATCCCCTAGTATCGACGCTTTGCCTCGACCGGCAGTGGCGCCGGGTTAACACGCGGCGCCACTCTGTGCAAAGACGCCCCGTAGCGGCCCGGCCGACCCATTTGCCGCGCGTCTAAATCATTGGCCGGGGTAGAAGTTGCTGGCCGTCATTGATAGATGTTAGCGAGAGACGCTGCGGCCGAACGCAGATCAGCAACAGGAGCACCAAGATGGCACGTCCGCCCAATTACGATCAGGAGCGCAAGGAGCGGGAGCGGCAGAAGGCCGCCAAGAAAGCCGAAAAAGCCAACGCCAAGGCCGAGCAGCGCGAGCGCGCGAAGCCGGAGGCGGAGAAAACCGAGCAGGAAGCGGAATGAACGCGGGCGAGGAAAAATCGGCCAGGACCAACAAGGCTTCCAAGCAGATCCTGGACGCCGAACTGATGCAGCGCGAGAAAAAGACGGCCCGTCTGAAGGCTATGCGGCTCGAAAAGGAAGACGCCGAGAGAGAGGCGCTTGCCGCCGCGCCGCCGGCGCCGCCCAAGAAGAAGGCTATCCGCAAGAAGGCCGCGCCGGGCGCTGTCAAAAGCACCGCCAAAAGCCCTGCCACGACAAAGGCTAAAGCCAAGGCTTAAACCAGAACAGCTTCAGGCGGCCTTGTCGGTGACCAGCGCGTCGACTTCGCGCGCGGCTGCGATGAAGGCCCGGCGGGCGTTCATTACCGGCTTGTCACCCGCGATCGCGTCATGACAAGCCTGAAGCGCCGCGCGGTGTTTCGGGCTTCTCTTGCCCGGCCAGCTGTTGAGGAGAAAATCCGAGGCATCCTGCACTGTGTGCAGGGTGCTGTTCTGGACCGGCGAGCCGAACTTTACGGCGACCGGAACTTCGAAGCGATCTTTTTGCATGGCCGCTCTTACCCGATGGACGGCGGCAAAGCGAGAGGCAAGTGTTTCGGAATAAGCGGCGCGTCGAATGGCCCGCCAAGCCTATCGTTATCTGCAAACGACGCGAACCCGCTCGCCCGACTGGTTCTGCTCGAGGCAGACGGCCTGCGTGACGGCGATCCTGCGCGCAGGACGGGAACGCGCCTTGGCGGCAGCCTGCGGATTGGCGGGCGCCGATGGAAACTGCGCGGCATCGGCGGTTTCCGCGCGGCCGAATCTGAACCTCGATAAGTTAAGGGTCGGCACGGTGAGCGGCTTCACCGGCATCACGACCGTTCCATCGGATGTGCGCGTGCAACCGGCGAGCGGCATGAGCACGCCGACGAGAAGCGCTATGGCGATTTTGAAAAGTCCGACCGTCAACGCCAACATCCCCCTTGCAAGCGACTGTCTCGCATACTGTCATAAACATGGATTTTTTGCGGCGGATTTTCGGCGGGGCGTTCGAAAATGGTGCCCCCGGACGGAATCGAACCGCCGACCTTCGGTTTACAAAACCGCTGCTCTACCAGCTGAGCTACAAGGGCAATCACCGAGTTCGGTTAGCATATTCGGCGCGCCAGTAAAATCAAAAGTCCACCATGCGTTGTCCCATCAACCGAATGTGGATTCCGGCGACTGTGATTTACGCTCGCCGCTCTAAAATACGCTGCGATCGGTTCCTACATTCAAATCGGACGATGGTCTCGATGGAGCTGAACCGATGATCAGGTTTCTGGCGATTGCGCTGGTGGTGGCGGCGATCGGGTTTCTCCTCCTCAAGCTGTCGCGCGCGTTGAAAAGCGCCAGTGTCGACTGGACCGGCATTTTCGCAATCGCGGGCTTTGTCGCGATGGCGTTTTATCTGCGCCATGTAACCGGGATGGGGTAGGCAGAGTTCCTGTCTTGCAGATGCCCCTCTCCGGCCGCTACGCGAGGACGGGCGTCGAGTTTGGCCCGTCCTCTACCCTTTTGAGGGTAGAGGTGGCGAGCGAAGCGAGACGGAGTGGGGGTGTGCTTACGCCGTCGGACTGCCAATCTTTTCAGCTCTTTGTAAAAACCCGCAAAACCCTTCGAACCTTTTCCGATCTCCGCGCGACTGATGATCAAGGGGCGGCTGAACGCCTCGGCAACAGATCACGGGAGATCATCATGTCGCTCAAGGCCAAGTTCGTTTCCGTCGCCGTTTCCCTGACCATCGCAGCCGGCGCGATAGCCGGCACGGCCCAGCCTTCCATCGCCGGCGGGCTGTCCCGAGGCGAGGCGGCAGCGCTCGCGGGCATCGGCGGGTTCATTCTCGGAGCAACGATCGCCAGGCCGTATGGCGGCGGCCATCGCCGGTATCACGACTACCATCGCGTGAGCTCGTGGGATCTGCATGTGCGGCGCTGCTACGACCGCTACCGCACCTACGACCACCGCACCGATACCTATATGGGTCACGATGGCCATGAGCATTACTGCCGGCTGTAGGAGGAAGGAGGAAGGGCCGGGAAGGGGCGCCGCGGGGCGTCCTTTCTTGTTTCTGCCGTTGGCCTTTAAGCCGGCGCGGCGTCAGGCCGCCGAAACGCCGCCGATCATCCTGGTCAGTTCGGCGGCCGCGTCGCGCACCAGCGGGCCGATTGAGGCGACGCGCGCCGAGGTCACACGCACGGTCGGTCCGGAGACGGAAATACCGCCGACCGGCTCGCCGAACTCGTTGAAGATTGCGGCCGCCACGCAGCGCATTCCCGGATGGCGCTCCTCGTCGTCGACTGACCAGCCGCGTCTTTTTATCTCTTCCAGGTCGCGGGCAAGCGCTGTCGGCTCGGCCAGCGTGTTGGGCGTAAAAGCCTCCAGGCCGGCCTTGCGGATGATCGAAACGACGCGCTCGGCAGGCAGATGCGCCAGGATCGCCTTGCCGATGCCCGATGCATGAAAAGAGCTGCGCGTGCCCGGCCGGAAAAAAGCGCGGATGGCCTGATGGGTCTCGACCTGGCTGACGAAGACGACGCAATCGTCCTCAGCGACGCCGAGATTGGCGGTTTCGCCGGTCGTCTCCATCAAATGCTGCATCATGGCGCGGGATCGGTCGACAAGGTTGCGGCGGCGCAGGAAGGCCGCGCCCATGCGCCAGGTTTCCACGCCGACCGACCAGAGTTGCTCGGTCTGGCCGAACTCGACCATGCCGTGGGCGGCCAGCGTCGTCAGCATGCGATAGGCGGTGGAGGCAGCGAGCCCGGCCTTTTCGGCGATTTCGGTGAGCGACAGGCCGTCGCCGGCCGCAACGATTGCCAGAATGCGCAGCGCGCGGTCGAGCGACTGCACCGACGCGGCATCCGGCGAAGGCTTGAAGGCGCGCGGGCGGCC
>JBGTLX010000705.1:0-6616 GCA_041743855.1 Rhizobiaceae bacterium
TGGCGAAGGGATCGCTGGGATCGACACCGAGATACCGGGCCGTGCCGGGCATGAGCTGCGCGAGCCCTTGCGCCCCGACCGGCGAGCGCGCGTGAGCCTGCCAGCGGCTTTCCTGCCACTCTCTCTTTTGCCGGCCACATCCCTGGCGGCCAACAACTTCTCCAGCGCGGCCAGCCAGCACTCGTAATAGTCGCTGCCGTACGCCGCCGCTTCGGGCCGGTGAACTTCCTCGGAGAGCGCCTGCGCCCACTCCCCCCACGAGAACAGGCCGCGCTCGTGAAGCGCCAGAACCATGGCGAATGCCTCGGCCTGCCATGGCTCGGCAAAAGGCGGAGCGTCCGTCTGCGGCGATGCAGGTCTGGGGTCGGCCACCGGCGGCAAGCCGCCTTCACGCCGGTTCAAGATAGCTCTCCCAGGCGTCAATGCTGACGGTTAGTGTCGCATCGGCGCCCTCGCCCCAGATCTCGCGCCCATCGAAGACCACCGTATAAACCCATTGCGGGTTTTCGCCCCTGCCATGCGCATTGCTGTCGGGCAAGACATACCCCTCGCGCACAACTTCGATCACGCCATGCTTGCCGCGCGCATAGCGTGGCAGCCGGGTGTGGCCCGCAGGACTGAAGTTACGTGTGACGACCTTGTCGCCTGCCTTGAACCGGGCCGGCGTCTCTACCGGGCGGTCGCAACGCCCGCCGCGCGCCAGCGCCGCCGCAACATCACCAGCCTTCAACACACGCTTCGGCACGGGAGCGGCATCGACGGCCCGGCCCTCGCCAAGATCGCCTGCGCTGATGAAGCCATGGCGCTTCAGCAGCACCTCCAGCCCCTTGATCCAGATCTCGTAGTAGGTCGAGGAAAGGTAATCCACTGGATGCCTGTTTTCGCGGGCATGACGGCTTTCATCGATGGTCCAGTATCCCATCGCGCCGGCGCAAAGCGTCACGCCCAGCGCGCGCTTTTCCCATTCGGCATGGAAGACAGGCTCGTCGATTTCCGGCGCGATTGGGCCCAATCCCATCTGCCCGCCGAGATCGTGCGGCCCGTTCATGCCGGCTCCCTCGCCAGACCCGTGCCGATCATGGAATCGCGCGTCACGAGGTCAGCCAGCCGCTCCTCGCTCCAGCCTTGCGTGCCGGCCGGTCGCAGCGGCACGACCAGATAGCGAAGCTCGGCGGTCGAATCCCAGACGCGGATTTTCGTTTTCATAGAAAGTGTTAGGCCGAATTCTTCGAGCACGCCGCGCGGATCGATCACGGCCCTCGATCGGTAGGGCGGCGCCTTGTACCAGACCGGCGGCAGGCCGAGCACCGACCATGGATAGCAGGAGCACAGCGTGCAGACGACGAGGTTGTGCGTACCTTCCGTATTGAAGGCGGCTTGCATGTGCTCGCCCTGCCGTCCGGAAAAACCGAGCGAGGCGATCGCCGCCGTCGCGTCAGCTTTCAGCCATGTCGCATACTCCGGATCGCACCAGGCTTTCGCCACGACTTTCGCGCCGTTGCGCGGGCCGATTTTTGTCTCGTAGGTCTCCACGATGGCGTCGATGGCGGCCGGATCGATCAGGCTCTTCTCGGTCAAAATCGTTTCGAGCGCCCGCACCCGCGCCGCCATGGGGTCCAGTTCGTTGTCGTGGTCATGGTCGTGGGACATAAAATGAAATTAGGCCTGCGCCGGGCGTGGCGCAAGCAGACAGGACCTCATCGCAGCATCGGCCACAGTGTCGCGGCCAGGAGCAGACCCATGCAAATGTTGAACCATTTCAGCCGGACAGGATCGGCGAGGAACCCGCGCAGCGCCGTGCCGAAACCCGCCCACGTCGACACGCTGGGCACGTTTACCGCGGCGAAGGCGGCCGCAATCAGCACCACCGACAGAAACGGCGCGTCGGGATTGGCGTAAACGGCCATCGCCGTGACCGCCATCACCCAGGCCTTCGGATTGACCCATTGAAAGGCTGCGGCCTCGAGAAAGGTCATAGGCCGGGCAGTCTTGTCGCCGGCCTTGCCGAGGGAGCGCGACATTGCGATGCGCCAGGCGAGGTAAAGCAGATAGACGCCACCGGCGATCTTGAGAAAGAGATGCAGCGCCGGAAACGCCGTCAGCACGGCGCCTAGCCCGAAGCCGACCGCAAGCAGCAACGACAAAAAGCCCGCGCCGATGCCCAGCATGTGCGGAATGGTCCGCCGGAAGCCAAAATTCACGCCGGACGCCAAAAGCATGAAATTGTTAGGCCCCGGCGTGATCGAGGTCACGAAGGCGTAAACGACGAGGGCGATGAAGGCGTCGAGCGACATCGATCGCATCGTGAATTACGTCAATAATACTGACTTATATTGCATGATCAATACCTAAACCACCGGCCATGACCGTTCAGGCGCTTATGCCAATGATGGAGGCAAGAGTCGCACGGACATCAGCAAGCACTTCGTCTGGCGCATGCTCGATCAACCGGAAGCCACGCCCCTCACGATGGGCATTTCGTATTTGGTCGCAGAGGACTGCTCCACGGATCCGCATGCCCTCGGGCAGGAAGACCTTTGTGGGCCACGGAGACATATTGCGGGTTATCGGGCAGACGATCGATCGCTGATCCTGTTCGTTAAAACTGGCGCCGGTGAGAACTATCGCGGGCCTACGGCCACCCTGTTCGGTTCCGAGAACCGGGTCGAAATCTGCCCATACGATGTCACCGGCCCTTAAGGATGTCATCGAGAGTTATCTCGCCCCGGGAATATTCGTCGTCGATAGCTTCCTCTGGGATTGGAGCCCACTCCACTGTCTCTGGCGCATTCTCCGGTCCTAGCCGTTTCATCTCCGAGATAATCCATTCCAGCGTGATCTTCGCCGGCCGCTCGGGTTGCGGGACAGGCTCGATGATCGCCTTCCCGTCCTCGACCGTCAGTCTCACGCTTTGTCCCTGCTTCACGCCGAGTTCATCCAGCACAGCCTTCGACAGCCGGATGCCGGAACTGTTGCCCCATTTGGAAATCTGGATTTGGGTCATCATCGGAGCCTCAAAATGTATATCCAATGTATATACATCAATCCGGCAGCCGCTTCAACTCTCACATCCCCTGCGGACCGCGGTTCATCGCCGCCACGCCGGTGCGGCAGACTTCGACCAGCCCGAGCGGCTTCATGATGGCGATGAACTGCTCGATTTTCGATACCTTGCCGGTGATCTCGAAGATGAAATGATCGGTGTTGGCGTCGATCACGCTGGCCCGGAACGCATCGGCGAGACGCAGCGCCTCGACGCGGGCATCGCCCGTGCCCGCCACCTTGACCAGCGCCAGTTCGCGCGCCAAAGGCGTTTGCTGACCAAGCTCGACCGCAAGCACGGACAGATCGACCACCCTATGCACCGGCACGATACGCTCGAGTTGATGCCTGATCTGCTCGAGCACATGCGGCGTGCCGCGCGTCACGATGGTGATGCGTGACAGATGCTTCTCGTGTTCGGTTTCGGAAACCGTCAGGCTCTCGATGTTGTAGCCGCGACCCGAAAACAGGCCGATGACCCGCGCGAGCACGCCCGGTTCGTTGTCGACCAGAATGGACAGCGTGTGGTTTTCGGGGCGCTCGGTTTCCTTGGCGATGAAATAGGCGGAGCCGGTCGGTTGCAGGTGGGCCGTCATGGGGTGATCTTTCATATTTCAATAATCGAGAAGCTTATGGCTTTCGAACTTCAACACCGGCGTCAATCTTTCGGGACCGGCGAACAAAAGCCTCGTCGAAGGTGATCATCGCTTCACAGCCTTCAGCCGCAAAAAGATGCATCCCGTCTGCAAAGTCTAAGCCGTCGCGATGCGCGAGGACTACCCGCGATATCCGGGGGCGATCCTCGAACGAGACCTTTTCCGCAGACAACAACGATAAGAACAAGTCGCTAACGGCGCTCCGGCCGAGTTTCAGATGGCTCCTCAGCACCCATTCCGTTTCGAGAAGCACGCTGTCGGCTACGAACACCATATGTTCGAGAAACAGCTTTCTCGCGACCGTGGTTTGAGCGGAGCCGTCATTAACCAACGCTCTTGCCAGCACATTCGTATCAACGGCGAGTAGCATCGAAGCGCCTGGCGGCCTCGGCAAGCAGCGTCTCCTCGATTTCCTCGTCTGTCGGGAACCGGTCGATCTTCAGGGAACGCGACAAGAACTCCTCCATGGTGATCGGCGGAAACCGGGGGTCAAATTCGTCGACCGGCTGGACCAGCACGCCTTTGCCGCTTTCGATGAACTCGAACTCCATGCCCTCGCCCCAGCCATGCTCGTCGCGCACCGATTTCGGGACGACGATCTGACCTTTGCTCGACATTTTCGCTCGGGCATTCATCGTCAGACTCCAAGTAAGACGCAGTAAGACTTAGCACTTACCTCATCCTGCCGCAACTACACCAGCTCCCTGCCCCTTGCATCGATCGCATTCGCCACCACTTCGTCGGTCGCCTCGTCGGGCAAGAGCATTTCGTTATGCGCCTTGCCGGACGGAATCATCGGGAAGCAGTTGGCCAGCGCCGACACCCGGCAGTCGAAGATCACCGGCTTCTTCACCGAGATCATCTCCTTGATCGCGTCGTCCAGATCGCCGGGTTTCTCGCAGCGTATGCCGTGGCCGCCATAGGCTTCCGCCAGCTTGACGAAATCCGGCATCGCTTCGGTATAGGAATGCGACAGCCGGTTGCCGTGCAGAAGCTGCTGCCACTGGCGCACCATGCCCATATACTGGTTGTTGAGAATGAAGATCTTGATCGGCGCTTCGTACTGCACCGCGCAGGACATCTCCTGCATCGTCATCTGCACCGAGGCGTCGCCGGCGATGTCGATGACCAGCGCCTCCGGGTGCGCGATCTGCACGCCGAGCGCTGCCGGCAGTCCGTAGCCCATCGTGCCCAGCCCTCCGCTCGTCATCCAGCGGTTCGGCTTTTCAAAATGATAATGCTGCGCCGCCCACATCTGGTGCTGGCCGACTTCCGTGGTGATATAGGTGTCCATGTGCTTGGTCAGCTCATAAAGCCGCTGCACCGCATACTGCGGCATGATGACATCGTTGTTCATCTTGAACGCCAGCGAGTCGCGGGCGCGCCATCTGGCGATCTGCTCCCACCACGGATAGAGCGTCTTCTTGTCCGTATTCGCCGTCGCCCGCCACAGCCTCACCATGTCTTCCAGCACGCGGCCGACATCGCCGATGATCGGAACATCGGCGCGCACATTCTTGTTGATCGAGGACGGATCGATGTCGATGTGGATCTTCTTGGAGTTCGGCGAAAACGCCGTCAGCCGCCCGGTGATGCGGTCGTCGAAGCGCGCGCCGACGCACACCATCACGTCGCAATCGTGCATGGCCATGTTGGCTTCGTAGGTGCCGTGCATGCCGAGCATGCCCATCCAGTTTTTTCCGCTCGCCGGATAAGCGCCAAGCCCCATCAGCGTCGAGGTGATCGGAAAGCCGGTCAGATTGACCAACTCGCGCAGCAGGTGGCTCGCCTCCGGTCCAGAATTGATGACGCCGCCACCCGAATAGATGATCGGCCGCTTCGCTCCGGCCATCAGCTCGACCGCGGCTTTCACCTTGTCGAGGTCGCCCTGCATTTTCGGCTGATAGCTGGTGCGCGGCGCGGTCTGCGGCGGCGTGTAGATGCCCTTGGCGAACTGCACGTCCTTAGGGATGTCGACCACCACGGGACCCGGACGTCCGGTCGTGGCGACATGAAAAGCCTCATGGATGATCGCGGAAAGCTCGTTCACGTCCTTCACCAGCCAGTTGTGCTTGGTGCAGGGGCGCGTGATGCCGACCGTGTCGCACTCCTGGAAGGCGTCGGAGCCGATCAGCGAGGTCGGCACCTGGCCGGTCAGGCAGACCAGCGGGATCGAATCCATCAGCGCGTCCTGCAGCGGCGTCACCGCGTTGGTCGCGCCCGGTCCCGAGGTCACCAGCATGACGCCAGGCCTGCCGGTCGAGCGCGCATAGCCTTCGGCCGCATGCCCCGCGCCCTGTTCGTGGCGCACCAGTATGTGCTGGACGTCGTCCTGCTGAAAAATCTCGTCGTAGATCGGCAGCACCGCGCCGCCCGGATAGCCGAAGAGATGCTTGACGCCATTGTCCTTCAGCGCCTGCACCACCATTTCGGCGCCGCTCATCTCCCGCCGTTCGTTCTGTCCGCTGTTCATCGGTCCGGTCCGCTTTCTCGTTCGCTCGTCGCGCGTTCTGGTCGTTTATCGGGCTTTCAGGCAATAAAAAAGGCCCCCGAGGGAGCCTGTGTCTTAGCGCATGGGAGGACTTTGCCCGGCGGTTACACCGCCTTGCCCACGCGCTTTCCTACGACGAGAATGCATGTCCTGTTCATGGGAGCGGACAATAGGAGCCGATCCGGCATTCTGTCAACGCGAAAATCCGGGACCGCCCCCCGAACAATGAGAACAATTGGACGACCAACCTTAACCCCCGCTCAACCATCCCGCCTCATCCGGCCTTAACCCAACCCGGCTAGGCTTCTCGTCGAGGGAGATCGGCGGGTCTGAATGTTTGTAGCGGTGACATCCGGCGGAGAAGCCACGTCGCAGGAACGCCGCGACGCGGCGCAGAACGACTGGCGCACGCTTGGCAACGTCGTCC
>JBGTLX010000706.1:0-2376 GCA_041743855.1 Rhizobiaceae bacterium
AGCTTGTCCATGCTCGCCGCGAGGTTGCTCTTGTCGAGAATACGCAGCACGCACTTCTCGCCATGCACCGTGGGCAGCAGCGAAACACGGAGATCGAAATCGCGGCCGCTGACCTTCACGCGCATGCGACCGTCCTGCGGCAGACGCCGCTCGGCGATGTCGAGCGAACTCATGATCTTGAGGCGCGAGATGAGCGGAATCTGAAGGTTCTTTGGCGGCGGCACCTTGTCGATGAGGGCGCCGTCCACGCGGTAGCGCAGGCGGACCATCTTCTCGAACGGCTCGATGTGAATGTCGCTGGCGCGATCCTTGATCGCCTGGACGAGAATCAGGTTGGCAAGCTTGATGACGGGCGCCTCCTCGACCGATGCGGTGAGTTGATCGAGGTTCACTTCCTCCACCGTCTCGTTGACGGTGACAAGCCCCTCCGCGTCGTTCGACACCTCGGCCTGCTTGGCGACATCGTTGATGATGTCCTCCATCGTTCCGGCCGAGCCGGTGTCGAGATGATGGAGCTTGTCGAGAATCGCCTTCTCCGACGCGATCATCGCCGAGACTTCCATCTTGGTGATGCGCCGGACGTCGTCGATGGCCAGGACGTTGAGCGGGTCGGCCATGGCCAGGAACAACTTGTTCTCCAGCCGGGAAATGGGAACAACCTTGTGGTTCTGGCAAACGTCACGCGGCAGCAGGTCGGCGACGTCCACGTTGACGTGACAGCGGCTCAGGCTGACGGGCGGGACGTTGAGCACCCGGCCCATGGACACGGCCATGTCGGACTCGGTGACGAGCCCCTTGTCCACGATGATTTTGAGGAGGCGCGTGCCTTCCTTCTTTTGTTGTTCGAGCAGTTCCTCGACCTGCTTGGCGAAGAGCAACCCATCCTCGACCAGCGCATCGGCGATGCGCTCTCCAAAGGTTTTTACGGCAGCCATGATGAAGGGAGCGAATTAACGGAACACTTTGCGCAGGCCTTTGACGAGGTCGGGGGGCGAGGCCAGATACCAGATGAAGCGCTGCTTGGAGGCCACCTCGAGTTCGTGTGCGGCCTGTTTGTTGAACGGGTTGGCGGTGGCGACGAGCACGGATTTGCTCATCCGATCAAACGGCAGCACGCACCAGCGCCAGCAGGTTTCGAGCGGGAAGGACCGGGCGAGTTCGATGTCCACGTCGTAACGATCCAGCGGCAGGTAGCCGATGCGATGCTTGTCGGAAATGATCTTGAGTGATTTCTCCAGGGGCAGGACGCTTTTGTCGGAAAGGGTCTGCACGAACGGCTCGACAATCTTGTCCGGCGGTACGGACATGTCCTGCTTGAGCCAGCACAGGTCGAAGTCCGACGGGGCGATGACCTTGGAATCGACGAAAATCTTGCGCATCATCTGCTGGCCATCATCAAACTCAATGGCGGAAGCACGCGTCTCGAATGAACTCCGCCGGCGCATGTGCGCCGTCTGTCCCTTGGCGGCATCGACATCCTGCGCCGCGTTCAGGTTGTGCGTCTTGCTTTCCAGTTCGCCCAGGGCGGTGAGGACCTCCGCGTCATCCGGGCAGCGTTGCAGCACGCTTTCGTATTCGAGAATGGCGGAGGAAAGCTGCCCCATCATGACGTAGGCCTTGGCGATTCGCTTCGAGGCGCTGACCACGTCGTCCGGGCGGCCCAGCTTGTGATACGCCTCCTTGAGGATTTCCAGCGACTGGTAATCCTGGGGCTGCGATTGAGTGATCACCTCGAACATCTCAATCGTCTGGGCCAATTGGGCTTCTTCGCTGGCGGTTAAGGCGGAACTGACCATGACAACATTTCTTTTTGTTCGATCCGACTGCGGGCGGCGCGATGGAAAACGCCAGGCTCGTGCCGCTCACGACTCAGCAAGCCCGGGGCCAAACAGGTTCACCGTCCGGCCCTGCCCATTGCTACCCCCTAAGTCGGCAGGGCCAGCCGGTGCCATTAGCGGAAATCTTGGACCTTGTCCGCCAAAGAAACCATTTGGCACCGGATCGTTCCCATGCTACAAACCCCGTCCGCGCCAGACCGGGCGGCAGGAATTTCCTGGAGCCGCCGCGCCTCGCAGCGTTCGCGCGCTCGAACCATTGAACGACTTAACCTGCTAAACGAACATGTCCCAGCATCGCAGCCTGCGCGCCACCAGCACCCTTGGCGCAAAACGAAACGTCCTCAAGCGCTTCGAGCGCGTCGCCCTGCTCAAGAAGCGCAGCCAGTGGAAAGCCGGCGACCGCGTCACGGGCCTGCGCAAGACGAAGCCCGACGTGTGATCGGAATTCCGAACGGCGAATGACGAAATCCGAATGAACGTCCGCCGGGCGGGCCTCCATTCGTCATTCGGCATTTGTGATTCGTAGTTCTCATGCGCT
>JBGTLX010000707.1:0-2058 GCA_041743855.1 Rhizobiaceae bacterium
GTTCGCGAAGCTCGAGCGCGGCGGTGCCGACAATGCGCGCGCCGGACATGCCGAGCGGGTGGCCGAGCGCGATCGCGCCGCCATTGGGGTTGACGTACTCGGCATCCTCGGCAATCCCAAGCAGGCGGAGCACGGCGATGCCTTGTGAGGCAAAGGCTTCGTTGAGTTCGACGACGCCAAACTGATGCGGCAACAGGCCAAGCCGCGCGCACAGTTTTTGCGTCGCCGGGGCCGGGCCGATGCCCATGACGCGCGGCGCAACGCCCGCCGTAGCGCCGGCAAGGATGCGCGCAATCGGCGTCAGGCCATATTTCTTCGCAGCGGTTTCCGAAGCGACGATCAGAGCCGCCGCGCCGTCGTTGACGCCTGAGGCATTGCCTGCAGTCACCGTACCGCCACTGCGGAAAGGCGTCGGCAGCTTCGCCAGCGCCTCCATCGTTGTGCCCGCGCGCGGATGCTCGTCCTTCGACACCAACACCGCATCGCCCTTGCGCTGCGGGATCGTCACCGGAATTATCTCCTTGACGAGCCGACCATTGGCCTGCGCTGCCACGGCCTTGTCCTGGCTGCGTAGAGCGAACGCATCCTGATCGGCGCGGCTGACGGCAAAATCCTCCGCCACATTCTCGCCCGTCTCGGGCATCGAATCGACTCCGTACTGCGTCTTCATCAGCGGGTTGATGAAGCGCCAGCCGATGGTCGTGTCATAAATCTCCGCATTGCGCGAAAACGCCGTCTCGGCCTTGGGCATGATGAAGGGCGCGCGGCTCATGCTCTCGACGCCGCCGGCGATCATCAGTTCCGCCTCGCCGGCCTTGATGGCCCTGGCGGCGATAAGCACCGCATCCATGCCCGAGCCGCATAGCCGGTTGATCGTCGATCCGGAAATTTCCTCAGGGAAACCGGCCAGCAGCAGCGACATGCGCGCGACATTGCGGGTGTCCTCACCGGCCTGAGTGGCGCAACCGAGGACGACGTCGTCCACCGCCGCCCAGTCGACGCCCGCATTGCGCTCGACCAGGGCTCTCAGCGGAGCCGCGCCGAGATCGTCCGTCCGAACCGACGACAGGGCGGCGCCGAAACGGCCGATCGGCGTGCGGATGAAATCGCAGATATAGGCCTCTGGCATTCTGCGCCTCTCCGGCCACTCTATTGCAGGGACGCCACTGTTTTCAGCGCCCCGTCGAGCATGTCGCCCTTTTCGTCCTTCAGTGCTGCTTCGCGCAAGCGGCGGATCCAGTCGGCGGCATCCTCGCGGCCCCTGACCAGATCCAGCCCCGAAAGAACCCGGTCGAACTTGGATATCCCTCGGATATGGGTGTCACTGTAACCCTTGATCAGCCGGCGGCAATTCAGGATCTCGACGGCGAGCAAATAGTCGGTCGCGACATGATCGAGGGCAAGCCTGTGCCAGCGCTCCAGATGCGCGACCTCGACCTGGTGGCGCAGCAGGCCGCGACGCCAGCGACGCAGGCCGCCGATCAGCCAGAGAGCGGCAAAGCCCGAAAAACCGTCGGTGCGGATGCGGCGGCCGCGATTGATGCGACGGTCCAGAAACGCGGCAAGTTTCGGCCGGTCTTCGATGAAGCGGCCAAGCCGGGCCGGCAAGGTGCCGCAAAATTCCTCGATGCGCGGGTGGAAATATTCCGTCGTGCGCAATATGGCGCCGCCGGCGAGCCCGACCTCGCGCCGCACCCGGGCGTCGCGCGTGGACCGCGTCTTCAGATCGGCAACGCGGATCATGTCGTCATAGCACATGGCGTTGGCGAGATGTTTTGCAGCCGCGATCGACAGCGCATATCCGCGCTCGGCGCTGTCCAGAACAACCGCCTGGTCGAGCCGGTCGAGATAGTCTTTTCCGTAAGCAATATCCTGATAATCAACGACTTTTTTCAGGCCGCGAAGCGCCATGTCGCGCGTGGGTTCGGGATGATTCTCGACGCGCACTGTCAGCACCTGCCAGTCGGCCAGCATCCGGTCGGGTCCAGTCACATTCCCGGCAGCGGCCACCTCCGCCCTGCCTGTCGCGGGTTCGACGGCGGACGCGGAACTGAGGGG
>JBGTLX010000708.1:0-2310 GCA_041743855.1 Rhizobiaceae bacterium
GCCGAACGGAACGTTCTCCGCCACGTCCGTCACGCCGACTTCCGCCTTGGGCCGCGGCGCGAAACCTGGCACCGGGATGCTGCGCGCGGGCAGCGCGGCGATGATCGTCTCGGGCGTTTCCTCTATCGGCTGTTCGGCCTCGTATGAGGGCATTGCCGGCGCGGCCTCGCTCGGCGGCACGATCTGGATCCTGCCGGACGCCTTCGCATTGCGCGTCTCGATAGCCGGCTTGGCTGCCTTCTTCGGCTGGGCCACGACGACAGATTCGACCTGCGCATCTTCTTCCTCGTCGGCGCCGCCGCCGAAAAGCGCCGACAGCAGTCCACCCGAGCGCGATTTGCCTGAACTTGCCAGCGCCAGCGCGGTGCCGCCCTTCTTCTTGCGGGCCTCGTAGGAAGCGAGCGCCGTCTCGAAACCGGGCAAAGGCTTGCCGTCGCTCGGAACGTGCAGCGTCTTGCCCGATGGAAACACCGACACGAGTTCCTTGCGGCTCATGCGCGGCCAATGGCGCACATTGCCGACGTCGAGATGCACGAAAGGCGAACCCGAGCGCGGATAATAGCCGACGCCGCCCGCCTGAGCCTTCAGGCCGGCATCGCGCAGCTTCTTCAGGCTGACGCCCGGAATATAGAAATCCATCGCCTTGCCGAGCATATGCTGGCTCTTGTTGGCGACGCCCTTCGAGCGCTTGCGCAGCATTGAATTGGTTGCCGGCGACCGATAGGCCGAAACGACGTTGATGTAGTCGCGCGCGCCGACCGACTTGTATGTTTCCCAGACCACGTCGAGCAGGCGCGGATCCATCTTAGTCGGCTCGTTGCGACGCCAGTCGCGCAGGAAAGTATTGATTTTCTTGAGGCCGGCCTGATCGTAGCGGCCGTTCCGCTTGTAGGTGATCTCCGCCTTTTCCTTGGTGTGGATGTAGTAAAGCTTGAGCGTGCGCGTTTCGGCGTTGGCCGCTGGCGCTGCAATCGTCATGAAACTGAGCGCCATAACAATGCCGGCCAGCCATTTCGGCCAGGCGTTAGTGTTCAGATGACGCCGGTCTGTGGAACGCTCTGTTCTTGTCAAATCAAAAGGCCTTGCAGGCTGCCGTTTGTCCCCGAAGATGACACGCGGATCTGATGGATTGAGACCCGACTATCGATCCTAATGGTTAATCCCAGCTTATTGAAGTCGAAATGCGGTAACACCATGGCAATATCCCGGCCAAAATTTTCTCCGGCTTTTCATGGTAAACAGACATTTAGGCGGTGACGCTGGCGCGAGGCTTCAGGATGCGAGTTGCCCGGCCGGCGCGATTTCTTGATCGATGCCA
This sequence comes from Rhizobiaceae bacterium, assembly GCA_041743855.1. Lineage (GTDB taxonomy): Bacteria > Pseudomonadota > Alphaproteobacteria > Rhizobiales > Rhizobiaceae > JBGTLX01. The sequence continues at coordinate 1,319 of JBGTLX010000708.1, forward strand.
TATTCCTTCAGTTTTCGGTAGAGCGTCGACCGGCCGATTCCCAGCCGGCGAGCGACCTCGCTCATCTGTCCCTTGTAGTGCTCGATGGCGAACTGGATCATCTCGCGCTCGACATCGGTGAGCGGGCGGACCTCGCCGCGTTGGTCGAGCGCCCTCAGGATTCCAAACTGCGCAGCCGTCATATCCGGTTGCGGAGGGGGCATGGCGGGCGCGTGTATTTCGGCAGGCGCGGCCGGCCTCGCGGAGCGGTCGAGATCGATCCTGCCTTCGACCTGAGCGCGGATTTGCGGAAACTCGTCCTCGGTCAGCACGTCGCCATCGGCAAGCACGCAGGCGCGGAAGATGGCGTTCTCCAACTGACGGATGTTGCCCGGCCAGTCATAGGCTTCCAGCATGGCGAGCGCGCCCTCCGAAATGGCGGTGACATGGCCCAGGGGGCCGCTCGGGCTGACGCGCGCCATGAAATGCCGGACAAGCTGGGGGATGTCGGCGCGCCGGTCGCGCAAGGGCGGAACCACGATCGGATAAACGTTGAGGCGGTAGAACAGATCCTCGCGGAATTTTCCATCCTTGACCTGTTGCAATAGGTCGCGGTGCGTGGCCGAGATCAGCCTGATGTCGACCTTGACGGTCGAGCGGCCGCCGACCGGATCAACCTCGCCGTCCTGGACCGCGCGCAGAAGCTTGACCTGGACATCGAGCGGCAGGTCGCCGATCTCGTCGAGAAACAGCGTGCCGGTATGCGCCTCGGTGAATTTGCCACTGTGTTTTTCGGTAGCGCCGGTAAACGAGCCCTTCTCGTGGCCGAACAGGATGCTTTCGACCAGATTGTCGGGGATGGCGCCGCAATTGACGGTGACAAACGGTTTTGACCGGCGCTCGCCCGAACCCTGGATGGCGCGCGCGACGAGTTCCTTGCCGACGCCCGATTCGCCCTCGATCAGGATCGGGATGTTGGAGGCGGCAGCCTTCTGCGCCAGCCGGATGACCCG
>JBGTLX010000709.1:0-1843 GCA_041743855.1 Rhizobiaceae bacterium
TGACCGCTAAGGCGCGCGAGGGCAAGCTCGACCGCGCCGATGTCGCCGGCGGAAGCTTTACCATCTCCAATCACGGCGTGTCGGGCTCGCTGCTCGCGGCGCCGATCATCCTCCACCAGGGCCAGGCCGCGATCCTGGGAGTCGGTAAATTGGAAAAGCGCGTCGTCGTTCGCGAAATCGACGGCGAGGACGCGATCGTCATCCGCCCGATGGCCTATGTCACGCTGACCATCGATCATCGCGTCGTCGACGGGCACCAGACCAACGCGTGGCTGTCGCGCTTCGTCGAAATTATCGAGAAATGGCCGGCGGCGTAGGAACGCGAAGCTGCTGCTGGGGTTTGCTGAATGAACCCTTCAAGGAGCAGCGACATGCCGCAAACCAAAGGCGAAAACAGTAATGGCCGCCAACGCGCCCTGATCGGCGCCGGGATCGCCGCCGCCGCCGCCGGCGCCGCCTTCGTCATCAACCGCAAGCTGAAAGCCGATGGCGAGGATGATTTGATCATCAGCAACGCGCCCAAGTGGACGTTGCGCAAGCCGCCCCAAGGCGAGGAAGGGCCGTTGACCGGGCGAAGCGTCACGATCAACTGTCCGCGCGACGAGGTTTACGCGCGCTGGCGCGATTTCACCGCTTTCCCGCAGTTCATGGACAATGTCCGCAGCGTCGAGAAACTAGGTGGCAAGCGGTCGAGGTGGATCATCAAGGCGCCCGCCGGAACCAGCGTCGAGCTGATCACGGAAATCACCGCCGACGAGCCTGGCAGGCGAATCGCCTGGACCAGCACCGACACATCGCAGGTCGCGACCAGCGGCGAAGTGCTGTTCGAGGACGCACCCCCGGGCCGCGGGACGGTGGTCCGCCTGGTCCAGAGCTATTCGCCGCCCGCCGGCCCGATTGGCAAAGCCGTGGCCAAGCTGTTCCAGCGCGAGCCCTATGTGCAGGCGCGCCGCGACCTCCGCAGGTTCAAGCAATTGCTCGAGACCGGCGAAGTCACGACCAACGCCTCGCCGTCGGGCCGCAAGTCCGAAACCCCCACCGAATCCCGGATTTAGGAGAACCCCTCATGCGTGCATTGACCTGGCAAGGCCGCCACGACGTTCGCGTCGAGACTGTCCCCGATCCCGAGATCGTCAACCCGCGCGATGCCATATTGGAGGTCACCTCGACCGCGATCTGCGGCTCGGACCTCCATTTGTACGACAAATATATCCCGACGTTGCGCGCCGGCGATGTGCTCGGCCACGAATTCATGGGCAAGGTGGTCGAGGTCGGCGCGAAATCCACGCTCAAGAAGGGCCAGCGCGTCGTGGTCCCGTTCACGATCAGCTGCGGCCAATGTTTCTTCTGCGAGAAGCAGCAATATTCGGCGTGCGACAACGGCAATCCGGCGGAAACGTCGGATGCGTCGGAGACGCTCATGGGCCATCCGATGGGCGCCGCCTTCGGCTATGCCCATCTGACCGGCGGCTATGCCGGCGGCCAGGCCGAATATGTCCGCGTGCCTTATTCGGACGTCGGCCCGATCGTCGTCCCCGACCATCTCGACGACGACCAGGTGCTGTTCCTGTCCGACATCCTGCCGACCGGCTGGCAAGCGGCCGAGAATGCCGGCATCGAGCCCGGCGACACGGTCGCGGTGTGGGGCTGCGGCCCGGTCGGGCTGTTCGCGGTCCAGTCGGCGCTGATCATGGGCGCGCACCGGGTGATCGGGATCGATCATTATCCGGCGCGGTTGCAGCTGGCCAAGGGGCTCGGCGCCGAAATCCTCGATTACAACGAAGTCGACGTGCGCGAGGCGCTGGACGAGATGACCGGCGGTATTGGCCCCGACGCGGTGATC
>JBGTLX010000710.1:0-6545 GCA_041743855.1 Rhizobiaceae bacterium
ACGTTTCCTCCCTCTTGTCTCGCGGTCGGCATTGCATGGCTCTGCCTTGCCATAGGCGGTTCGCTTCCGGCATGGGCGGACGCGAATGCCTCCCGGATGGACGAACGCCGATCGAGGTTGCAGATCGCTGCTCCGGGCAAGGTGGCGCGCCTGTCGGAACCTGCCCCGGACATAGGGCCGATGCCGGCGTCAAGCATGCACTTGACCGCGGACGAGCGGATAAAGCAGGCGTTCGCAAACCCCACGGCATCCGAAATAACGCTGGAGCCTGTCCTGGAGTGGACGGTCCCGGCTTTCATCGCCCATTTGACCGTCGTTGGCGGTTCGCGAGGCGCCGTGGCCTCCGGACCGCCTACGGATCAGCCTGATGAAAAGCCAGCCGATCCCACATTGGCTTTCCGGGCGCTGTCCTTGGAAGGCGACGAAAGGGCATTGCCGTTGGATCGGATGGGAGGTGGCTACCTGATTTCTTATGTTCCCGATCCGCTCCTTCAGGATATCGAACTGGATGAAGCTCGGCCGCTGCTTAAAGCAGTTCCGCAGCCTGTGGCGGAAGACAGAGCGCCGGCCAGAAATGCGGAAAGCGGGGCGCGGCTGACGGTAACGGATGCGCCGGCATCCCCCGCGTCCCGGCCCCGGCGGCAGGCGCCTGTGCTTCCGCCCTCACTGCTTCCTACCCGCCCGCCTCTGGACCAGGCTGAACCCTGAACGGCAGCCGCCTCGGCCTGCGCATGCATTGATGACGAAAACCGATGTCATAAGCCCGGTCCGAGTACCATCAGGCGACACACCGCTATCAGCGCCGACAGTCGCCCTGTGGACCGGTATTGCTACATCGCCGACTTCATGCACGCGCCGATATAGATCTCGCGCAGTCGCGTCGCCACCGGCCCCACCGCGCCCCCGCCGATGGCATGTCCGTCCAACTGGACGACCGGCGTGACGAAGGCCGACGCCGACGTGATGAAGGCTTCCGACGCGGCTAGCGCCTCCTCGACCGAAAAAGGCCGCTCCACCAAGCGCATTCCCGTCTCGCGCGCGACATCGAGGACGGCCGCGCGCGTTATGCCGCTCAGAATCGAATGCGAGAGGCCGCGCGTCACGATGGTCCCGTCCGACGTCACGATATACGCGTTGTTCGACGTGCCTTCCGTTACCAGCCCATCCTCGACCATCCAGGCATCGTCGGCGCCGCGCCGCTTGGCTTCCATCTTGGCCATCGAGGGATAGAGAAGCTGGACCGTCTTGATGTCCCGCCGCTGCCAGCGCAGGTCGGGAAGCGTAACGACTTTGACGCCGGTTTTTGCGGCCGGGTTGTCGAGCAGGGCTTTCGCTTGGGTGAACATGACCAGCGAGGGAACGACATCGTCGCCGGGATAGGCGAAATCGCGATCCGCGACGCCGCGCGTCACCTGCAGATAGACCATGCCTTCTTCGAGCCCGTTCTGCTCGACCACCGATCGGATCGCGCCCAACAACGCGTCATCGCCGAGCGGAGCGCGCATCTGGAGTTCGCGGAGCGACCGCTTCAGCCGCCTGACATGGCCGTCATAATCGATGAGCTTGCCGCCAAGAACGGCGACCACCTCGTAAACGCCGTCGGCAAACAGAAAACCGCGGTCGAAGACCGAGATCCTGGCCTCCGATTCCGGGCCGATCTGCCCGTTGACATAGACTTTCCGCATCCATTCCTCGCTCGTTGACGTCGCACGTCTTGATGCCGGCAACCTATCCGAACATCGATGCTTTGCGAATGCCGGGAATGCATGATTTATGCGCCAGCAGCGTGAGTTCTGGCCGGGCAAGGCCACATGCGGGAGAAGGCCGAAAGCAGATGGCGCTCGGCTTTGGCAGGTCGATTTTTAGTTGAGCCTGCGGCGAGATTTTTCGATATGGCTGCGCCGGTCCATAGTCTTCGTGTTTCCGCTCAGATCGAGGGGGTTGCGTGACCGGCCTGATTCTAGCCCATCTGATTTTCACCACGGCGCTGGTCGCGATCGTGGCTGCGGCAGGCTTGGCCTACTACCTCAAGCGAACCCGCTTTCAGCGCCTGTCGCGGCGGCGCGGCGATCCCGCGCAGGACTACGCCGTCCGCCAGGACTGGAGCCGCAGCAAGGGCAAGCTCAACTACTCGTCATTCGTCTATTTCGACGTCGACCGCGACGGACATTACGGGCTCGGCGACCGGCCGATGAACGGCATAAAAGTGCGGCTGAGCAGTGCCGGCGACCATCTGATGTCGTCGCGAACCAACAGCAACGGCTTTGCCAATTTCACGACATCGACCCGTTCCAGGCGAGCAACCATCCGCAAGCCGGGAACCTACGAATTCGCTGTTTCGGTCCCTCCCGGATGGGAAGCCACGGGCCGCAACGAGGTTCAGTCGAGGCTCTTTTCCCGGATCGAGGGATCGCCTTCGGGCATCGGGTCCGACGAAATGGTGCGGCCGGTCGGGCTTGCTCCGATACGTACGCTCGGCGGCCGAACCGCTGCGGGCGTCACGGCTGCCATCTCGTTCCTGAAAGCCGGCGAGACGCTCTCCCGGGAGATCATCGAAGAGAATTCGCCCTTTCTGATCCGCGTGCCTTCCGAAGCGGACGCGATTGTCGTCGCCGGCGCCGGTGTCGACCGGATGCTGACGCTATCGGCCTATCCGACGCACCTTGGCTTGCTCTCGTCGCAACGGGCAATCATCGAAGCCGGCGCGCGTCTGAAGACGATCGATTTCGAGGTCGTCACGCCGCGCGGCTTGAGAAAGATACCGTCGGGTTTTGCCGGACTCAACTGGTTCAACCTGAACGCGATTTCGCGGGATTTTCTCGAAGGCGCCGAAGGCTACGTCAACGGCGCGGTCTCGGGCGATCATACATGCTATACGAGCACCGGCCACCCTGCCGAAATCTGGAGCGGCCGCCCCTTCGGCTTTCATTCCGTGATGCTTGCAGCATCGTCGCTGAAATCCGAAGGAGAGGTTGCACGAATCGAAAGCTGGCGCGGGGATGACTTGGCGGCGAGCGACGAAGTGGCCCTGTCGGCTCTGACCCCCGTGCACTACGCGCCGATGCTGGACGGGATCACGCGCATTCGTCTTTCGACGAAACATTACTGGCAGATCGTGGTCGACGATCTGACCCTGGCGCGCTGAAGAGCGGCGTTACTCTTTTGGTGGTGGTGGCCCGATAATAAGTCCGCTGGAGGAGCCGTTTGCGGTCACGGACTGCAGCGTCACCCGCGCCTTGGTCAGACTGGGCTTCGCATAGATTTTCATGACGTCTCCCCTTGTTCGCATCGAACGATATCCCCTAGCATGAGCAGCTTCAAGCTGCTGAAACGAACGCGGCCATGGCGGTCAAGATCAGCCGGCGTTTTGCGCAGGGCCAGTTGAAGGAGTAATTGCGGTCGCGGACTGCAGAGTCGCCTGCGCCTTGGTCAAAGTGGGCTTGGTGTAAGCGATTTTCATGGCGTTACCTTTGCTGAGCCGGATATTGGCCTACTGTAATTGGCTGACGCCGCTGACGACGAGAGTCGAGGTCACGGCCTGCAACGTCACTGTCGACTTGGTCAGAGTGGGCTTCGTGTAAGCGATTCTCATGATGTTTCCCCTGCATTGGGTCAAGCGCGACCAGCGATCGATCATGCTTCCATCCTGGTTGATCAGCACCGGCAAGGCTGCCTCAAGCGATCGGCCTGCCGTCGCAGGCGTGCGCTTAGGTGGGGGTAGGGGTGGGGATGGGTCCTGTGGTGCCACCGTTTGCGGTAACGGCCTGCAGCATGACCTGCGACTTGGTCAGCGTAGGCTTTTTGTAAGCGATCTTCATGATGTTTTCCCTGCGTCTAAAACTCATATCATGCTCGCCGGCTGTCTTCGGAAGGTGCTGAACCGGCTGGCGCTTACGTCGCCCCGGTGGTGATAACCTTGGCGGTCACGGCCTGCAACGTCACCTTGGCCTTGGTCAAGGTCGGCTTCGTGTAAACGATCTTCATGATTTCCCCTTTTCCCCGTCCCAGGGCCTCACGCATGACGCGACGATCCATGATTCCTTTACCTGCGCTACCGCCATCCTGCAAGACCGGTTACGGCTCATGTCGACGAAGACCGCCGCTGTGTAGCCGTCCTGCATCAGGTGAGTCTGTCGGAGGACTCCGAATCGCCTTTTTGTCAAATGGCATTTGCGGTCGGATTCGTCTGCCGCTAGATTAAACCGAATCAGCCGTTCCGTGGGGGCGCGGCGGATTACCAGAGGTCCGGAGCGCCGTTTGCCGGCGCGGGCGAGCGGCTTGTTTCGCAGCCGTCCCGGCGGGCTTCGGTGGCGATTCAGCCCACACTTGTTGCGTGTAATCTCGTGAAAGGTGATGCGTTTCGGGTTCGGACGCTGGCTCAGCCAGCGTGCGGGCATCCAGATCCATTCCAGCCTTCGGCAACCATGACCCGCCTCGCCGTTCTCCAGGAACCGGACACTCATCCAGCCAGGCTTTCCTCGCGTGGCGACCTCACCGCGTTTCTGATGCAGCTAGCGGCCGATACCGGCGCCGACTGTTACATGCTTGTCGCCATCCCGCACGACCGGGACGAAGCCGGCGCGCGTGTCGTCGCCTCCAACTGGATCTACGACGCCATCGAACTCGCCGGCCGCGGGCTGATCGCCAGCCTGGCGCAAAATCCGCTGGTCACCAATCCCGGCATGCGCCCGCGCGCCATCCGCGCCGGCCAGGCGCCCGACCTCAAGGGGCTGATCAGCGGCGAGAACGCAAAACTCCTCGACGTGCTCGGCCATGGCGAAATCTATTCGCTGGGCCTGCATATCGGCCGCATGCGCTATTTCGTTCTGCTGTCTGCGGCGGCCGTGGGAAAAATCGCGCAGGAAACGCTCGGCGCGGCGCAACTGCGCTGCTGCTACGCGCTGTCGCAAATACCCGGGCTGCTTGCCGGCGCAGCGGCGCAGGACCCCTTGTCCGACCGCGAGCGCGAATGCCTCCTCTGGGTATCGGAAGGCAAGACGACCGACGAGGTGTCCGTCATTCTCGGCGTCTCGTCCAACACCATCAACAGCTACATCACCCATGCCATCCAAAAACTGTCGGCAAGCAACCGCGCGATGGCTATTGCGACGGCAATCAGGAGCGGGATCCTTTGAAACAGGCAAGGCCGAGCACGGAGACGCTTTTCGACGAACAGCGGAACCCGTTCGGAGCCTTCACCCCCGGTTCGCCGGCAGCCCATCCGATCAGCATGGCCGACGCGGTGCGGCGCTGCCGCTGGATCGCGGTCGACATCAAGGCATCGGATTTCGGCCTCTATTTCGTCAGCCCCTCGGTCGAGCGGGCGCGCCCCTGCTTCGATGCCGACTATCCCGCCATTTCGGTGTCGACCAGGTTCATCTCCGGCAACAATGGCGAGGATGTCGTCAGGCACAGCCGCACCTCGACGGTTCCGTGCTGTTGGTCGGACGAAGGCGCATCGGCCTCGGCGGCCGTGCTGACGGCCCTCCCCTCTGCGGTGAAAATAGCGCCGCTCGTTCCAACCTCGTCGGGCATCGCTTTCCCTGTCTATGCCGAGCGCGGCCAGTGCGGGCTGGTGGTTTTCCTCGGGACCGGCATAGCGCTCGCGCCAGACGATCTTTTCGAGATCCACGCCCGGTGCTTCGCCCTGTTCGAGGCGGTGGCGCGCATCAGGCCGGGCGACAGCGGCAAGCTGCCGGCCATCTCGAGGCGCGAGCTCGAATGCCTGAAACTGACCGCCAACGGCTACACCAGCGAGGAGATCGCCCGCTCGCTGAAACTGTCGGTGCACACCGCCAACCAGTATCTGACGGCTGCCGCCCAAAAACTGAACGCCGTCAGCCGCGTCCACGCGGTGGCCAAGGCGCTGCGCCTGGGATTGCTGGAATAGCGGCAGCCTTTATCTCTCCCCTTGTGGGAGAGAAAGCGATTTCAACATCTTAGCCGAGTTCTTCACGAGGCTAAGTGTTAGAAATCGCCAGAGAGGGGATTGGTTTATCCAAGCAGGACCCCCTCTCTTGGATTTTCTACGACTTAGCCTTCGCGAAGAGCTCGGCTACGATCGTGAAAATCCATTCTCCCCCACAAGGGGGGAGATAGCGCCGGCGCCTGGTCAGCGGCCGACTGGCTCGGTCTTGCGAATCCGCGCCCGGTCGATCGCCGCCTTCAGGAACGCGGTGTTTTCGCCGGGGTTGGGATGTGGCGTTTCAAAAGCCACGTAATTGACCTCGACCGAGGCCGAGAGGGCACTCAGAGTGAGTGCGAAATAGACTGTGACGCCGCCCGGCCGAAGTTCGAGATCGAGCGCGATGCGCGGAGTTTCCGTCCAGCCGACATGCGCCTCGCCGCCATGGCCGAGCTTTAGCGCGCCTGGCATGAAGAACAGCTCGGCGGCCGAATCCACAATGTCGGAAACCGTCGCGAAATGCTCCAGCCGGATGAAGGCGATGTAGTCCGCGACATCGACCAGGCGCAGTTCGGCGACCACGTCCTTGATGGCTTCGGCGACGATGATCTCGCGGGAGGCGGCGTGCGGCTGTCGGTTC
>JBGTLX010000711.1:0-9569 GCA_041743855.1 Rhizobiaceae bacterium
CAGCTCGACGAAAGCTGCTACGACCTTCTCGCTTCCGAGGCGCGGCTGACCAGCCTGTTCGGCATCGCCAAGGGCGATCTGCCGACCGAACACTGGTTCCGTCTCGGCCGGCCCATCGTCCAGATCGGCTTCCGGGGCGCGCTGATGTCCTGGTCGGGCTCGATGTTCGAGTATTTGATGCCGCCGCTGGTGATGAAGGAGCCACAGGGCGGCATTCTCAACCAGACCAGCAATCTGGTGATCAAGCGGCAGATCCAGTACGGGCGTTCGAAGCAGATTCCCTGGGGCATTTCCGAGGCTGCCTACAATGGCCGCGACCAGGAACTCACCTACCAGTACACCAATTTCGGCGTTCCCGGCCTCGGCCTCAAACGGGGCCTGGCGCAAAACACGGTGATCGCGCCCTACGCGACAGTGCTGGCGGCGCAGTTCATGCCGCGCGAGGCGGTCGCCAACCTTGCCCGGCTGGCCGGCATCGGCGCTCTCGGGCGCTACGGCTATTACGATTCCGTCGACTTTACCCCGCAGCGCGTGCCGGAAGGCGCCGACCATGCAGTCGTCTTCAACTACATGGCGCATCATCAGGGCATGTCGATCGTGTCGGTCGCCAATGCGATCTTCGAGGGCCGCATGCGCGACCGCTTCCACAGTGACCCGGTGATCGAGGCCGCAGAGCTGCTGCTGCAGGAAAAGGCGCCGCGCGACATCCCGGTCGCGACCGTCAGGACCGAGGCCGACGAGCGAAGCAAGGGCGTGGCCGAGACGGAGCAAAGCCCGGACGTCCGGCTGATCCTCGAACCGGCAAAGGCTCTGCGCGCGACCAGCCTGATGTCGAACGGCCGCTATTCGGTGATGGTCACGGCGACGGGCTCCGGCTACAGCCGCTGGCACGACCTTGCCGTCACGCGCTGGCATGCCGATCCCACCGAAGACCGGCTGGGCACATATCTGTTCCTTCGCGACACCGAAACGAACGAATGGTGGTCAGCCACGACGGAGCCGAAGCAGGCCGCCGGCGAACACAGCCAGACGCTGTTTTCGGACGACAAGGCGAGTTTCATCAAGACCGTCGGCAAGCTGCGCTCGGAAGTCGAGTGCATCGTCGTTTCGGAAGGCAATGGCGAGGCGCGACGCATCACCCTGGTCAATGACGGGCCGGCGGACAGGCATATCGAGGTCACCTCCTTCGCCGAACTGGCGCTGGCGCCGGAAGCCTCCGACAACGCGCATCCGGCATTTTCCAAGATGTTCGTGAAGACTGAAATTGTCGGCGGCAATGCGATCTTTGCCGAAAGGCGCAAACGCGGCGGCAACGAAGCCGATATCGCGGCGGCGCATTTCGTCACCGACCTTTCCGGCTCCAGCCGTGACAGGCAGGCCGAAACCGACCGCCGCGCCTTCATCGGTCGGGGACGCGCGATCGGAAACGCGGCCGCATTCGATCGCGGCGCCAAGCTCGGCGGCAATGACGGCTTCACGCTCGATCCGATAGCGGCGCTTCGACGCCGCATTCGCGTGCCCGCCAACAAGAAGATCTCGCTGACCTTCTGGACCGTGGTCGCCGCCAACCGCGAGGAGGTCGAGGCGACGAGGAGCCGCCTCGACCATCCGGAGGGTTTTCCGCGTCAGGCCATGCTTGCCTGGACACGCTCACAAGTGCAGACGCGCCATATGGGACTCAGCCTGGCCGATGCCGCCAATGTGCAGAAGCTTGCCCGCTATCTGATCTATCCGGATCCGTTCCTGCGCGTCGCTCCGGCCACCATCGGGCCGGGCCTCGGCCGCCAGTCCTTGCTCTGGCCGATGAGCATTTCCGGCGATTTCCCGATCTTCGCGATCCGCATCAGCGATGTGGCCGATCTCGAGATCGTGGCGCAGGCGCTGCGCTGCCAGGAATATCTGCGCGCGCGGGGCCTTCTGGCCGACCTCGTCGTCATCAACGAACAGGCATCGTCCTATGTGCAGGATCTGCAGCAGGCAATCGAGGCCCTGTGCGAGAACAGCCGCCTGCGCGGCAAGGAACTCGGACCGCGCCAGCACATCTTCGCGGTTCGCCGCGACCTTATGGATCCGGCATCCTACAAGACGCTGCTCGCTGCGGCCCGCATTGCGCTCCATACCAGAAATGGTCTCATCTTCGACCAGATCGAGCGCGCCGACGGAGCCGCGCAGCTTGCGCGCGACGCCGAGGTGACGGGCGAAAGCGCTGGCGCTCCGGTCCGCATCGCTTCCCCAGTTCCTGTAAGCGGCGCAGCGCCTGCGGCCGATGGAGCAGACCTTTTCTCGTGGAACGGCTATGGCGGCTTCGGCCGGGACGGCCGCGACTATGTGGTGCGCCTGAGTGACGATCGCTCGACGCCGCAGCCGTGGATCAACGTCGTGTCCAACGCCTCTTTCGGCTTCCATACCTCGGCCGAGGGGGCTTCCTTCACCTGGAGCGGCAACAGCCGGGATTATCAGCTGACGCCATGGTCCAACGATCCGGTCACCAACCGGCCGGGCGAGGCGATCTATGTCTTCGATCGTGCCAGCGGCAAGGCCATCTCGCCCTTCGCGGCGGTGGTGCGCGATCCGTCGGCAACCTACGAGGCGCGCCATGGCCAGGGTTTCTCGTCCTTCAGCGTGAAGCGCGGGTCGCTTTTTCTCGAACTGACGCAGCTTGTCGATCCAGCCGACCCGGTGAAGGTCTCGCGCCTCGTCATTCGCAATTCCGGCTCTATTCCAGTTCGGCTGCGCGTCTATGCCTATGTCGAATGGGTGCTCGGCAACAACCGCGCCAAGGCCGCGCCGAACATCGTTCCGTCGAGCGATGCGGCGACCGGCGCGCTGATGGCGCGCAACGCCTTCAGCATCGAAAACAGCGAGCGTGTCGCGTTCCTTGCCGGCGACAGGCAGGCGCAGTCGCATACGACCGACCGGCAGGAGTTTCTGGGCGCCGGCGGAACCGTCGGTTCGCCTGCCGCCGTCACCGGCGGGACAGCGCTTTCGGGCAAGGTCGAAGCCGCGACCGACCCCTGCGCGGCGATGGCGCATGATGTCGAGGTCCCGGCAGGCGGCGAGGTCTCGCTTCTGTGGCTGCTCGGCGACGCCGCCTCGGCTGCCGAGGCGAGCGAGATCGTGACGCGGCACCGGGACAGGGACTTCAACGAAAGGCTCGCCGGAAACGAGGCCGAGTGGCGCGGTTTTCTCGACACGCTCCAGGTCGAAACGCCGGACAAGGCGCTCGACGCCATGGTCAATCACTGGCTGCCTTACCAGAACCTCGCCTGCCGCATCCGGGCGCGCTCGGCCTTCTATCAGGCGAGTGGCGCGTTCGGTTTTCGCGACCAGCTTCAGGACACGCTGGCGCTGCTGCTGCACGATCCTTCGCTGGCGCGCGCGCAAATCCTCAACGCGGCGCGGCGGCAGTTCCAGGAAGGCGACGTCCAGCATTGGTGGCTGCCGCGCACCGGCGCAGGCGTCAGAACCATGATCTCAGACGATGTCGTCTGGATGGCCTATGCGGTTCACCGCTATGTCAGCGTCACCGGCGACGACACCGTGCTCGCTGAACAAATCCCCTTCATCGAAGGCGAAACGCTGAAACCGGGCGAGCACGACGCGTTCTTCAATCCGGAGATATCGTCGAAGACGGCGTCGATCTACGACCATTGCGTGCGCGCGCTCGATCTCGCCATCGCGCGGACCGGCGCCCGCGGCCTGCCGCTGATCCTGGGCGGAGATTGGAACGACGGGATGAACCGCGTCGGCGAGGGCGGCAAGGGCGAGAGCGTTTGGCTCGGCTGGTTCCTTTTGAAGGCGCTCCACGATTTTGCCCCGATCGCGCGGAGCCGGGGCGATGCCAAGCGCGCTGGGGCCTGGGAAAAACACGCTGCCAAGCTCAAGCGGGCGCTGGAAAACGCGGCCTGGGACGGCGAGTGGTACCGGCGCGGCAGCTACGATGACGGGACGCCGCTGGGCTCGCGTGATTCCGACGAGTGCAAGATCGATTCGATCGCCCAGTCGTGGAGCGTGCTGTCGGGCGACGGCGATCCGACGCGGTCGAGGACGGCCATGGAGCAGGCGGTCAAATACCTCGTGGACGACGAGTTGAAGATCGTCAAACTGTTCACGCCGCCTTTTTCGGAGACGCCCAAGGAGCCAGGCTATATCAAGAGCTATCCGCCGGGCGTGCGCGAAAATGGCGGACAATACACCCATGCGGCGACGTGGTTCGTCATTGCGCTGGCCGAAATGGGCAAGGTGGACGAGGCGTACCGATGCTTCTGCCTGCTCAATCCCGTCTACCACGCGCTCGACGAGGCCGCCGCCGATCGCTACCGCGTCGAGCCCTATGTCGTGGCGGCCGACATTTATTCGGGTGAGGATAAAGGCGGGCGCGGCGGCTGGACCTGGTACACCGGCTCGGCCGGCTGGCTGTACCGCGCGGCAGTCGAGGGGATTTTGGGTATTAGCCGGCAAGGCCGCCGCATCACCGTAAAACCCGCAATGCCAAGCCACTGGGAGGGCTTTTCCGCGACGCTGCGGCTTTCTGGCGCACTCTATCGCATCCGTGTCCAGCGCGAGACCGACGCGGTGGCAAGTTCGATCGAGGTGAACGGCGCTTCTCGTGACGGATTGCAGTTCGATCTTGTCGACGCGGGCGAGATCGATGTCCTGGTGCGCCTCGGGTCCTGATCACAGATCATCGATAGGCAGCCATTTTTTGCCGCATGATCGCCATTTTTCCTTTTTAGTCAGACTGTTATTGGACGATCACGAACTATTTTAGAATGTATCCACTGTTGTTTGACGGGTCGGAATCCTGCCACAGACTGGTCATTGTGTTGCAGTGCACTAGCAACTATCAGTTTGATGGTGCAATGCACAAATTTGTATGACGAGGTGATTGCGTGACTTTGCTCGAAATATACTGGAGAGCGCTCGGCTATCTTGCCGCCGACAAAAAGCGTGTAGGCGCCATCTGCGCGGCCAATGTCGTGCTGGCGATGGTGACGATCGCCGAACCGATCCTGTTCGGCCGCATCATCGACGCGATTTCCGAGAAGCGCGAAGTCGTCTCGACGCTGGCGCTGTGGGCCAGCCTCGGCGTGTTCAACATCGTGGCCTTCGTGCTGGTCGCGCGCGGCGCTGACCGCATCGCCCATGCCAGGCGCGCTGGCGTACTCTGCGAATCCTTCGAGCGGGTCATCACCATGCCGCTGTCCTGGCATCATCAACGCGGCGCGTCGAACGCGTTGCACACTTTGCTGCGCGCCGTCGAAACGCTGTTTTCGCTGTGGCTCGAATTCATGCGCCAGCATCTGGCGACCGCCGTCGCGCTGCTCTTGCTGATCCCCACTGCGCTGTCCCTCGACATCAGGATGTCCATGGTCCTGATAGCTTTGGGCGCGGCCTATGTTCTCATCGGCCGGCTGGTCATGAAAAAGACCAATGACGGCCAGCGCGCGGTCGAGCGGCACTATCACAACGTCTTCGCGCATGTGACGGATTCGGTGAGCAACGTCGCGGTGCTGCAGAGCTACAACCGCATCGGGCATGAGACGAAGGCGCTGCGGGAGCATGTGAGCGAGCTTCTGAAGGTCCAGAATCCGGTGCTCGACTGGTGGGCGCTGGCCAGCGCGATGCACCCGCTCGCCTCGACCATTTCCATGATGGTGGTGCTGATGATCGGCGCGCTGCTGGTGTCGAGGGGCGAATTGCGCATCGGCGACATCGTCGCTTTCACGGGCTTCGCGTCGTTGCTGATCGGCCGTCTCGACCAGGTCTCGGCCTTCGTAAACCAGATTTTCGACGCCCGCGTAAAACTCGACGACTTCTATGCGCTTGAGGACGCTTCGGCCGAGCGCGACGAGCCGGAGGGTTTGCGCGAACTGGAGAAGGTCACCGGCCACGTCCGCTTCGAGAATGTCAGCTTCGACTTCGCCAACGCCACGCCCGGAGTGGAGGACGTCTCGTTCGAGGTTCGCGCGGGGCAGACCGTGGCCATAGTCGGCCCGACCGGCGCCGGCAAGACGACGCTTATCAATCTGTTGCAGCGCGTGCATACGCCCAAATCCGGCCGCATCCTCATCGATGGCGTCGACACGAGCACCGTGACGCGCAAATCGGTGCGCCACGCGATCGCGGCTGTCTTCCAGGATGCCGGGCTGTTCAACCGCAGCATCGAGGACAACATCCGCATCGGCCGTTCGAGCGCGCAGTATGAGGAAGTTCACGCCGCCGCGGAAGCGGCCGCGGCGGAGGACTTCATCCTGTCGAAGAGCGAGGGCTACGACACGCTGGTCGGCGACCGCGGCGGCCAGCTCTCGGGCGGCGAACGCCAGCGCATCGCCATTGCCCGCGCCATCCTGAAGGACGCGCCCATCCTCGTCCTCGACGAGGCGACCAGCGCTCTCGACGTGGAGACGGAATCGCGCGTCAAGGAGGCGATCGACAGCCTGCGCCGCAACCGGACCACCCTGATCATCGCGCACCGTCTGACCACCGTTCGCGACGCCGACCTTGTCGTCTTCATGGACCGGGGGCGGGTGGTCGAGATCGGCGGCTTCGCCGAACTCTCCAACCGCAATGGCCGCTTCGCATCGCTGCTCAGGGCCGGCGGCCTCCTCGGCGACGATGAAGTCCGGCGCGCCAGCCTAGTTTCGATCTCCAGCGAGGCTGCCTAACCCTCAGGAATACGGGATGGCGCAAAGTTTGTCGGCCCGCCTCAAGACGATCGTGGATGCGCTGCCTCTAAAGCCAGGCATGCGTGTCCTGGAAATCGGCTGCGGTCCGGGCGCGGCGGGGCGCGCCATCGCGGACCGGGTAGGCGGCGACGGCCACGTTCTGGCCATCGACCGATCCGCAAAGGCCATCGCGCAGGCCCAAGCCTCATCGCAAACGCAGATTGCCTCCGGGAGGCTCAGCCTGCGGCACGTCGCCGCCGAGGATTTCGAATTGGAGCCGGATGAAGCCCCATATGATATCGCCATTGCGGTGCGAGTCGGCGCGCTCGACGGACGACACCCGGAAGCCGGACGCCGGGCAACACGCCGTATTGCCGCCGCGTTGACTAGCCAAGGGCGGCTGTTCATCGACGGTGGCGATCCGCTTCGCGAGATTCCACTGAGCGATTGACCATCGCTTCCGGCCAGACCGCCGCATTGCGCGGTGAAATCCGGCGGTCTATGGAATAGGCCATGAGCGACACGAGCCAACGGTCCGGGCGCTGGGCCGATCTTGCCAATCCGAGCAATTTCCTGGTGCTGGCGGGTCGCATCCTGCCCTGGATGGCCGGCGCTTCCGCAATTCTTTTGATAGCGGGCCTCTATATGGGTTTCAGCGCTCCGGAGGATTTCCAGCAGGGCGTCACCGTCCGCATCATGTATATCCATGTGCCGTTCGCCTGGCTCGCCATGATGTGCTACTCGCTGATGGCCATCGCCGCACTCGGCACGCTGGTCTGGCGCCATGCGCTGGCCGATGTCGCGCTGAAGGCCGCGGCGCCGATCGGCGCTGTGTTCACCGGACTGGCGCTGGTCACCGGGTCGATTTGGGGTAAGCCGATGTGGGGAACCTGGTGGGTCTGGGACGCACGCCTGACCTCTGTCTTCGTGCTGTTCCTGATGTATCTCGGCATCATCGCGCTGACCCGGGCGCTGGATGATCCGGCGAAGTCTGCCCGCGCGGCCGCCATCATCACGCTGGTCGGCTTCATCAACGTGCCGATCATCAAGTTTTCGGTCGACTGGTGGAACACGCTGCACCAGCCGGCGTCGGTGTTCCGGCTCGACGGGCCGACCATCCATTCGAGCCTGCTGTGGCCGTTGCTGGTGATGGCGGTCGGCTTTACGCTGCTGTTCCTGACCCTGCATTTGATGGCGATGCGCAACGAGATCTTTCGCCGGCGGGTGAGGGCGATGCGCCAGATCGCGGCGCGGCGCGCCGAGCGCGGTTGACGGCTGTTCAGGCGGTTGTGGCCTCGGCCATCAGCCTGATTTCTTCCAGCTTGGCAAAAAAAACCGACCAGTCGTCGGCTTCGGCGATCGGCGCCCAGATCGCTTCGACCTCATCGATCAGCATCGTGCAGGGTGTTTCTCGCATGAAATAAGGATGGTCGAGCCGCAGCCCGTTGACGGGCGCATGGCCGGCGAGCGCCGCCGCCACCGGCGCGAATTCGGCCAGTGCATAATTGTCCTTCAGGAAGTTTTTGCCGCGCGCCGCCACACGTTGCGCGCCGCCGAACCAGTCGAAGAAGAACTGCTCGAAGGGCGCTTTCGTCTCGACCAGGAACTTCCACACGGCGCGGACCAGTTCACCGTCGGCGGGCTCGCCGGCCGATGCCAGGCCCAGCCGCCGCAGCAGCGCCGCATTGAACGCACGCTGGAATTTCGGCTCTAACGAGGCAAGGGCTGCTTCCAGTTCGGCCTGTCCCGCAAACGGCAGCAGGCATTCGGCCAGCCGGGTCAGGTTCCACAACAACGTGTCAGGCTGCCTGCCATAAGCATAGAGCCCGGTCTGGTCGAAATAGGCAGCGGTGAAATTTGGGTCTAGCACGGGCAGAAACCGCCACGGTCCGTAGTCGAAGCTTTCGCCGGTGATGTTGATGTTGTCGGTGTTCAGCACGCCATGGACGAAACCGGCCAGCATCCATTCAGCGCCCGTTCGGGCCACCCGGCTGGCGACCTCGTCCAGGAAGGCCACCGCACGCGCCGACACATCGTCGCGCCAGACGTCCGGCATGTAGGTCGTGATTGAATAGTCGAGCAGCTTTTCGATGTTGGCGTGCTCGTCGCGGTAGAGCAGGCGCTGAAAACTGCCGATGCGGATATGCGAATGGCTGAGCCGCACCAGCACAGAAGAGCGGGTCGGCGACGGCTCGTCGCCGCGCACAAGATCCTCGCCTGTCTCGATCAGGCTGAAGGATTTCGATGTGTCGACGCCCAGCGCCTCCAGCATTTCGGTGGCGAGGATTTCGCGTAACCCTCCCTTCAGCGTCAGCCGCCCGTCTGCGGTTCGCGACCAGGGCGTGCGGCCGCTTCCCTTGGTGCCGAGATCGAGCAGGCGGCCATCCTCAAGGTCGCGCATCTGCGCGAACAGAAAGCCGCGCCCGTCGCCGATTTCGGGGTTGTAGGTGCGGAACTGATGGCCGTGGTAGCGCAGCGCCAGCGGTTTTTGAAAACTTCCGGGCAGCGGTTCGAAGCGGCCGAAATGATCGATCCATTCGGCATCGCTCAGCGTGTCGAGCCCGACCCTCCGCGCCCAACCCTGATTGCGAAAGCGCAGGATATGCTTGGGAAACGCCGCCGCCGCGACCTCGTCATAGAAATCCGCGCCGAGCGCGGCGTGGCTGGTCGAGGGCTGGAACGCTTTCGATGGCGGCATTGCAAACTTTCAAAGCTGACAAGCAACGCACGGCTTGCCGCGCGGTTGCCCGGCATTCTGGGATACGCGCCTGCGCAACACATGCAAAGTGGCGCGCCGAAGGCTCAGCTTTCCGCCGCCGGAAAAATCTTCCAGCGGCGCGGCCTGAACGCGACCCGGCTCTTGCGCGCCGCCGGATGGTCGACGGGAAGCTCGATCTCGAC
>JBGTLX010000712.1:0-3950 GCA_041743855.1 Rhizobiaceae bacterium
TCCAGCCGGATCAGCGCCGAGCGATGCGCGGCCGGGTTGGACTGGCCGCGCGCTTCCAAAAATTCCGGCCAGCGCTCGGTGACGATGGTCAGGAAATCGAGCGTGACCTGCCACCAACCGGACAGGTTGCCCGGCGCGAGATCGGCGAGCCTGGCCCAATCCGAGCCCTCCGTCTCGACCTCATCCATCAGCGCCGCGAGGTCGCGGGCGAGCCATACGGAATCGGCGGCCGAGGCCGGCACCACGATTTCTTCCGCGAAACGCTGGGCGACGTGGGCGGGCAGGCGCTTTTTCCAGGCGCGCGCCAGCGGCGCGAGGAACAGCAGCCGGTCGACGGCGGAGATCGGCGGCGCGAGGTCGAGCGCGGACCCGTCGCTCTCGAAGGCGGCGTCCTCCTCGTCGAATTCGCCGAGCGGGCGGATGACGGGCAGGATGGCAGAACTAATGGGCGACAGGTCGGCGAAATTTGCACGCAGTTCACGCGCGGAGCGCCGCGTCGGTACGTAGATCGTCACATCCGCCAGCACCAGCGGATCGTCGCCGGGCGCAAAGCCGGGAAG
This sequence comes from Rhizobiaceae bacterium, assembly GCA_041743855.1. Classification (GTDB taxonomy): domain Bacteria; phylum Pseudomonadota; class Alphaproteobacteria; order Rhizobiales; family Rhizobiaceae; genus JBGTLX01. The sequence continues at coordinate 561 of JBGTLX010000712.1, forward strand.
CAGGTCTCCAGACAGCAGCGATTGCGCCAGCGCAGGCAGGAACGGGACGCCGAACGGGATAGACAGGACACGCGGCGAGCCGCTCATGCGGGCGCGGCCGTGGCGCGCGCGATGGCCGCTTCGGCCAGGGGGATGGCGTCCGGGGTTCCGACCGTGATCCAGTGGCCGTCCATCTGCATGCCGAACAGCCGACCGGCTGCAATCGCCTTGTCGAAATAGAGGTTAAGGGAATGCGCGCCGGAGGGCGAATTCCCGAAAATGCGCGGATGGACGATGGCCGCGCCGGCATAGATCAGCCCGGCCGGATCGCCGGCTGACCGCCGCAGGCGGCTATCATCAGCGCGGAGGAAGTCTGTGGTTCCGGTGTGACCGGTCGCGGATCGGATGTCGGCCAGCATCAGCAAAATATCCATGGTCGCGGCGTCCCAAGCAAGCGCGAGGCGCGCGAGGTTCGGCTGGCCACGGTCGATCCAGAACGTGTCCGCGTTGAGAATGAAAAACGGTTCGCGGCCAAGCTCGGGCAGCGCCTTGACGATGCCGCCGGCCGAATCGAGCAGGCCTGCGCTTTCATCCGACAGGACTATCCGTGGCGACAGGCGCGACGCGACATGGTCGGCAATTTGCTCGGGGAAATAATGGACGTTGACGATGGCCTTGGCGACGCCGATCTCGGCGAGGCTGTCGAGGCTGCGGTCGAGCAGCGTGCGTCCGGCGACTTTGACCAAGGGCTTCGGGATGGTGTCGGTGATCGGCCGCATACGCTTGCCGAGGCCCGCGGCCAGAACCATGGCGACGTTCGGAACTGTTTGGGTCAAGCGGTCAGTCTCCGAGAAGGCCGTTGGCAAGGTAGAAGCCGCGCAGTTCGGCGAGAGCGGGATGGTCGAGAGCGCGCGCCAGATAGTCCCGGATGCGCGGCAAATGCTGGAGGTAGGACGGCTTGCCGTCGCGCCGGTCCAGCCGGACGAAGATGCCAAGAATCTTGGAATTGCGCTGCGCCGCCATGATCGCATAGGCCTGCGTGAAGGCGGCTTCGTCGAACGGACCCGCAGCGCGGCGGGCTGTTGCGTAAGCGTCGACCGTGTTTCGCTCTATCTCCGGCGGGATTGTGATGCGCGCGTCCATGGCCAGCGAGGCCACATCATAGGCGGCCGGTCCGATCAGCGCATCCTGGAAATCGATGATGCCGAGGCGGTCGCGGCCGTTGCGGTCTTCCCGCCAGATGATGTTGGGCGAGTGGAAATCGCGCAGCATCAATGTCGTTTCGGCCGCATCAAGACGATCGAAGGCCGCGTTCCACGCATCGTGGAAGCCAGCGCGGACATCATCCGCCGGCTGCCTGCCGGTGACAAACGGAAAATACCAGTCGATCAAAAGATCGGCCTCGATCGTCATTGCCGCGCGGTCGAAGGGCGGCGCTTCGTGAACGACGCCCGGCGCTGCTTCGAGACGATGCGGCCATGTCAAGCCATGCATCGAGGCGAGCAGTTCGGCTGCCGCGGCATAGCGTTCGACCACAGGCTGGCCGTCCGCGTCGAGAAAACTTGCCGCTCCGAGATGCTCGATCAGCAAAAAACCCTGGTCGAGGTCCTGCGCGAAAATCTCCGGCGCGCAAAAGCCGGCCGATCTCAAGGCGCGGTCGAGCGCCACGAACGCCGCAACGTTTTGGGCGCTTCGGGCGATTTCGGCATAGGGTTTTCCGTCGCGAATCGGCGGCCCGAGCACCAAAGGCGGCGAATTCATCAGCACGCGTGCGGGTTCATCCGGCAGCGTCACGGTCTCATAGGAACGGGCCGACGCGTCGCCGGTAAAATAAAGCCGCTCCGCCTCTCCCAACCCCGAAACTCCGAGAAAATCGCGCATGGCGAGCGACCGGGCGATGCGCTCGAACGCCTCGCCGGAGCCTGAAATTGAGGCCAGCCGCCCGTCGCCCGCATGGGTGATCTCGATCCGGATGGCATGGCCGGGCAGGCGGTCGCCCCCCCTCTCCGGCCACTCGACCAGCACCGCGCCGTCGGCCAGCGCTTCGTCGAGGCCGAGTTCGTCGAGTTCCGCGGGCGATGCGAGCCGGTAGAGATCGAAATGATGGACCGGAACCCGCAAATCGTAGGACAGGAGCAAAGTGAAGGTCGGGCTTGGAACGTCGAGGCCGGGATCGTTTGCGAGCGCCCTGATCAGCCCGCGTGCGAGCGTGGTCTTGCCGGCGCCGAGATCGCCCGAAAGCGCCAGGAGATCGCCTCGGCGCAGCGCCATGGCAAGGTCTTGACCGAGCCTTTCGGTCGCCTGGCCGTCGGGCAGAAAACGCTTGAAGACCGCGCCGCCCGCGGTGTCTGGCGTCATTCCGCTGCGGCTCGCAAGCCGGCGGGCTTGGCCGGAAACAGGCAGATCACCGTCGTTCCCTGCTCCTCGGCGGTTTCGATGCGGACGCTGCCGCCATGCAATTCGACGAAGCTCTTGACGATCGAAAGGCCAAGACCGGCGCCGCGGCGGCGTCCGCCATTGCCGCGCGGCTCGAAGCGGCGGAACACCGTATCGAGGATTTCGGGGGGCATGCCCGGGCCGTCATCGTGCACGGAAAATTCGACGCCGGAATCGAGCTGCCGGCAGGCCAGCGTGACGATGCTGTTTTCGGGTGCGTAATTCACCGCGTTGCTCAAAAGATTGTAAAGGACCTGCCGGACCCTCGTCTCGTCGCCGAGAAACGCCTTCGGCGCTTGCGCAGCTTCGATGCGCAGCGTGATCGAATGCTCCTCGAGCCGGTCGGCGATCAATTCAGCCGCGGCGGCGAGCGTCACATCGGTCCGCACCTCGGCGATGTCGAGTTCCATGATCCCGGCGTCCACGGTCGCCAGGTCGAGGATATCATTGACGATGGTAAGCAGGACGGATGAGGACGAGCCGATGTGCCCGAGATATTCGCGCTGGCGTGGCTCGAGCGGCCCGGTCGTGGGCAGGCCGAGCAGTTCGGTGAAGCCGATGATGTTGGTCAGAGGCGAGCGCAGTTCATAGGAAACATGCTGGACGAAGTCGTTCTTCAGCTGATCGGCCTTTTGCAGCGCCTCGTTCTTTTCCTTCAGCGCGCGTTCGACATTGACGCGGTCGGTGACGTCGACAAATGTCATCATCACCTGCCCGTTGGGCAAATGGATCACCGCATAGCGCAACACCGTTCCGTTGACGAGTTCGGTCTGGCCACGCCGGTCGCGACGTTCCTCGTCGAAGCCAGTGACGGAGGCGACGAAGCCCGGCCATGGGCTGTCGATGGCTTGCGGATCGCAATGCGCCCGGATTTCGGAGATATGGGTCTTCTGGCCGACGATGTCGGACGAAAAACCCCAGAGCGCGTTGAAGGCGGGGTTTGACAGCCGCAGACGTCCGTCGGGGCCGAACACC
>JBGTLX010000713.1:0-2359 GCA_041743855.1 Rhizobiaceae bacterium
TTCGCCGACACTGGTCGTCGGCATCGGCCCGCTGCATGAGATCGCCACTGGCGTTCTGTATTCGGAAGACGCGGTCGCCCGCGGGATCGACGTCGAGAAGGCCGACTACCTGGGCGCCAGCATGCCCTACGCGCTGATGGGCGCGGCCCAGAAACCGCTTTACGACAAGATGCGCGGGCAGGATGTGGACTTTTACAAAGCTCTAGAGGGCTCCGGCTTCGTGGTCGACTGGGGGGACGACGAGTCCGGGCTGTTCATGAAGTACATGCGGCGCGGCTCCGGCTACTACATCGACATCGGCGCCAGCCAGATGATCATCGACGGCCGCATCAAGCACAAATACGGCCAGGTCGATCATCTGACGGAAACGTCTGTTGTTCTGGCGGACGGTACCGAACTGCCGGCCGATCTCGTCGTCTACGGAACCGGCTTTGGCTCGATGAACGGTTGGGTCGCGGACATCATCGACCAGAAAACCGCCGACAAGGTGGGCAGGGTTTGGGGATTGGGTTCCAACACGACCAACGATCCTGGCCCTTGGGAAGGCGAGCCGCGCAACATGTGGAAGCCGACGCAGCAGCAGGGCCTGTGGTTCCACGGCGGTAATCTGCACCAGTCGCGTCACAATTCGCTGTTTCTGGCGCTGCAGCTCAAGGCGCGGATGGAGGGCATTTCTACGCCTGTCTACGGGGTTCAGGAGATCCATCATCTGAGCTGACGGTCGATACGCCGCAGGCCAGACGCGATCCGGCAATCGGCTCGATTCATGCGCCTGTCATGAAACGATGCTGAAACGCCGCATGCGTGTGGACCGAATCAACGCTGCGGCTGACCTGCCCGAAGAGGGCCGGGCAAGCTTATCCGGAAAACCCTGGGACGGCCCGAGGCGCATCCTGATGGTGACGGACGCTTGGCGCCCGCAAGTCAATGGCGTCGTCCATACGCTTGAACGGCTTACCGAAACGCTGAAGTCCTTCGGCATTGAGGTGGTGTTCCTGACACCTCTGCTCTTTCGCACCCTGCCCATGCCGACCTATCCGGACATCCGGCTGGCGCTGACGACGCCACGCCGCGTCAGGCGGCTGATCGAGGCAAGCGGCACGGATCACGTCCACATCGTGACGGAAGGGCCGCTCGGCATGATGGCGCGGCGCTACTGCCTTGCCGAAGAACAGCCCTTCACAACCAGCTATCACACGCGCTTTCCCGAATATGTCACCGCCCGGCTGCCTATCCCGGAGGATTGGACCTACCGTTGGCTGCGCAGTTTCCACAATTCCGGACAGGGCACGATGGTGGCGACGCAGTCGCTGGCCGACGACCTTTCATCGCGCGGCTTCAACAAGCTGCTGCCCTGGACCCGAGGCGTAAACCTCGACCATTTCCGGCCGGATAAGAGGAAGGATTTGCCGTTTCCACGGCCGATATTCCTCTGTGTCGGCCGCGTAGCGGTGGAAAAGAACCTGCCGGCATTCCTCGATCTCGACCTTCCCGGCAGCAAGGTGGTGGTAGGCGAAGGGCCGGAATTCGAAACGCTGAAAGCCAGATACCCGCGGGCCCATTTTCTCGGCCATCGGCCAGGCGACGAGCTGGCCGATATCTATGCCTCTTCCGATGTCTTCGTCTTCCCGAGCCGCACCGACACGTTCGGCAACGTGATCGTGGAAGCACTGGCGAGCGGCACGCCGGTCGCCGGCTTCCCGGTCACCGGCCCGATCGACATCGTCGGCGACAGCATCGGTGGGGTCGTGTCGGAGGATTTGAGGCAGGCAGCCCTTACCGCCCTGAATGTCGACCGCGCCGAGGCGCGCAAACGCGCGATGCGCTACAGCTGGAATACCTGCGCGGAAATGTTCTTGGAAAATATTCGCACCGCACGCGCCACAATGCCTCGGACGGCCTGAAAAGACCGCCTTAGAACAGCCGCCCGCCGTTCGGCACAATGCGGTCTATTGCGCCAAGCACGACCTCGCCTTCCTCATCGGGAAACCCCAGGGTCAGCACTTCCGACATGAATTTGCCGATCTGCCGCGGCGGGAAATTGACGACGGCAAAAACCTGCCGGCCGACCAGCGTGTCCTGCGAATAGTATTTCGTGATCTGCGCCGAGGATTTCTTGACGCCGATCGGATCGCCGAAATCGATCTTCAGCTTGATCGAAGCCTTCCGAGCTTCCGGATACGGCTCGGCCTCGACGATGGTGCCGGCGCGGATGTCAACCCGGTCGAAGTCGGCAAAGGTGATTTCCAGCTTTCTCTCGCGGCTTGAACTCATGGCCGGAAAACTCAGGCGTTGCCTTGCGTCTCAAACAGCACGCTGGCCAGCGCATCGCGCGCCGAGGTGCCCGACCAGACGACGA
>JBGTLX010000714.1:0-3875 GCA_041743855.1 Rhizobiaceae bacterium
GGTCATGTGACCGGAGCGGAGATCGACGGCCGCACCACCGGCCGCGACCTGCATCTCGACTGGATGCTGTCCAAGAAAAAGCCTTTTGTCGGCTCGATGATGATGGACCGCGAAGGCCTGGTTTCACCCAATCGGGTCAGGCTCGTCTGCGTCGTGTCGCTCGACAATCTGCCGCTCGCCGGCGGCGCGCATATCGTCGAGGAACTCGACCGCGACAAGCCGCGCAATTCGATCGGCCACATCACCGCAGTGTGCTATTCGCCGGCGCTCGGCAAACATATCGGGCTGGCGCTGGTCAAGGGCGGCAAGACGCGCCATGGAACCCGCGCCTTCATCTCGGACCCGCTGCGCAAGCGTTTCGGGCCAGTCGAGATCGTCAGCCACCACTTCTTCGACCCCGAAGGGAAGCGCATGCATGGTTGACCAGCTTTCCCCACTGGCGAGCGTTTTCCGGCCCGGCTCGCATGGCGATTTTGTCGACGGCGTCGGCGTCGTGCTGTCCGAACTCCAGCCGGGCTCGATCGTCCAGCTTGCCGCGTGGGCCGGCCAGGAACGCGCAATCATTGCAGCCATCCGCGACGTCGCCGGACTGGCCCTGCCCGATGGCGCGGGCGGCGGCATCGCGACCGAAACCAAATCGGCCTTCGGCATCGCCCCTGGCAAATTCCTGGTCGTCGATCAGGAGGAGGGGGTATTCGCGCGGCTGGCCGGCGCGATCACCTCGGACACCGGCGCGGTCACCGATTTGTCCCATGGCCGCACCGCGATCCGGATTTCAGGCGCGAAGGCCGAATGGGTTTTGGGCAAATTTTTCGCCATCGACTTTTTGCTAGAGGCCTTTCCGCTTGGCTCGGGCGTTTCGACCGTGCACCACGACATCTTCGCGCAGATCCAGCGCAGCGGCCCGGACCGATTCGATATCTACCTGTTCCGCTCGTTCGCAAGGTCGTTCTGGAACGCGCTCGGACATGCGAGCGAAGAGGTGGGGTATGAGGTGAGGTAGAACCGGCCCGTTGACCAGTCCCGCAAACACAAGTTTATTTGCAGGTGGCGGAATAAAATGCTGGCATCGATTGTCCTATCCCTGTGAGCGCCAATCGTGGCCCTCACGCGCCACAGGGAAGGATCGATTGATGAAAAGTCTTTTTGCGGCAATTGGAGTTTCTCTTTTGCTCGTCGGCAGCGTCGCGGCGCAGGCCCCGGTCAAGACCGTCAAGACTCCGGCCGGCGACGTTCTCGCCGGTGAAAACGGCATGACCCTTTACACTTACCGCGACGACACAGCCGGCGTCACCAACTGCTACGACAAATGCGCGACCAACTGGCCTCCTGCGATTGCAGCAAGCGATGCGGCGGCCGAGGGCGATTTCACGCTCGTCGAGCGCAAGGACGGCGCCATGCAGTGGGCCAAGGGTGGGATGCCGCTCTATTCCTGGATCAAGGACACCAAGGAAGGCGATACGACCGGCGATGGCATCGGCGGCAAGTGGGATATCGCCCGCCCCTGATCGGTTGGTAATAGGGTCGCAGGGCCGAGGCGACGCCCCGGCCCTGCATCGCGACAGAGCGAGCTTCATGAGCCGGCTGGAATCCAGGATTGTCGAGTTGCTGCCGCGCCTCAGGCGCTATGCGCGCAGTCTGGCGCGCGATGGCCACGAGGCCGACGACCTGTTGCAGGACTGCGTCGAGAACGCCATTGCGGGTCAAGGTTATTGGCGCGGGGCCAATCTGGCCGGGTGGATGATGGCGATCATGACCAATCTCAACCGCAACCGGCATCGCCGCCAGCAACGCTCCGGCATGTTTTCCGCGCTGGACGATGTCGCGGAACCAGCCTCCACGACCGAACCGGCGGACCCGCTCGAGCGCGACCGCCTGCTCGGCGCCATCAACGCGCTGTCGCCCGACCAGCGGGCCGTATTGATGCTGATCGTGATCGAAGGCTACAGCTACGCTGAGATCGCCGTCATGCTGGATATTCCGCTCGGCACTGTCATGTCCCGGCTGTCGAGGGCGCGCCACAGCGTTGCCGACACGCTGCGGGGCCACAACATCATCGACATGCGGAGACCATCATGAACAACGGCGATCGTCGCGACATCTCCGAAGACGAACTGCACGCCTATGTCGACGGCCGGTTGCCGGTCGAGCGAAACATGGTCATCGAGGCGTGGCTGGCAGAAAATCCGCACGTCGCCGACGAGGTTGCGGACTGGAGGGCGCAGAACGAAGGCATTCGCGACCTGTTCGGCGCCGAACCAAAATCGGGAGCCTTGCCGGCAGCGCTGCGTGGCGTGGGTATGATGCGGCGCGTCGACATCTCATCGCCTGTCGCAGCGATCTCGGCATGCCTTTTGCTCGTGGTCGGCGCGGGTGCGGGCGTGCCAATTGCCCGTCTCGTCTCCACGCCCGCAGCTTCCGTCGCGCTGGCGGACACGCTGCCCGAAGCAGCGCGCACCAATTATGTGGTTTACGCCAGCGAGGTGCGTCATCCGGTGGAGGTGCGCGCCGACGAGCGCGATCATCTGGTCGAATGGCTCAGCAAGCGACTGGGCAGCGCACTCAAGGCGCCCGACCTTTCCGCCGAGGGCTTTTCGCTTATCGGCGGTCGGCTCGTTGCCTTTGCCGGAGCGCCGGGCGCATTGTTCATGTACGAGGACATGCAGGGCCAGCGCGTTACGCTAATGGCCGGCCGCAATATGGACAATGCCGAGACCGGTTTCCTGTTTGCCAAGAGCGGCGACGTGCAGACTTTCTACTGGATCGATGGACCCGTCGGCTATGCGCTCAGCGGCGCAATCAATCGCGAGCGGCTGGAAGCAACCGCGCACCAGGTTTACCGGCAGCTATGAACCGATTGGCCGAAGCGATCACGTCGCGAACTTCACCCACTCTTCCAGCGGGGCGCGGTCGGTGCGCAAATCGTTTTCGGGCTTCGATTCGTCCTCATAACCGAGCGCCATGCCGCAGATGACAATTTCCTCGTCGGGAATGTCGAGAACCGGCCGGATCTGCCGGTGATACGGCGCGAAAGCCGCCTGCGGACAGGTGTGCAGGCCCCGCGCCCGCGCAGCGATCATGATGTTTTGCAGGAACATGCCGTAGTCGACCCATGACCCCTGGTTCAGCCGGCGGTCGATGGTGAAGATCATGGCGACCGGCGCGTCGAAGAAGACGAAGTTGCGGTCATGCTGGGCGCGCATCTGGTCGACGTCGCGCTTGCCGATCCCCAGATGGCCGTAGAGCGCATAGCCGACGGCGCGCCGGCGTCCGTAATAGGGTTCGAAGAACTGCTCGGGATAGTATTTGTACTCGTCCCATTTGGCCTTTTCGGCGCGGATGCCCGAATCGAGCACTGCGCGAGTGATGCGGCTCTTGGTCTCGCCACTCGCCACATAGACGCGCCATGGCTGCATGTTGGTGCCGGACGGCGCCTGAGAAGCAATCCTGAGAATGTCGCGGACCGTCGCCTCGCTGACGGGATCGGGCAAAAAAGCGCGCACCGAACGGCGCGACAGGATCGCCTCGTCGACGATCTCCGTCTCGTCCATCATCAGCGGAGCCTTGTTGTCGGGCGCCAGCATGCTTGTTCCCCCCGAATTGCGCGCCGACATCCTGACCAAAGGCGCGAACAAGCCTTTGCACGGTGATTTCGCGTCGGGCAAGTAAATCTTCGAACCGTTGTGAAAGGATACTTGATTTTTTCACAGGCATGGCTTTCTGTGAAAACAGAGCCTCTTTTTTCACGAGAATGGCAGTGGCCAAGACCATCGCGACCCAATCCCTGAAGCCGCGTATCGGCGATTTGCTGCTGGCGCGCGACCTGCGCGCGCTGCGCAAGGCGCGCGGCCTGACGCTGGCCGACATCGGCGACC
>JBGTLX010000715.1:0-2248 GCA_041743855.1 Rhizobiaceae bacterium
GTCGCAGGGCCAGCACGTCCTGCCTGAAGGGCGAGACGTTGGCGCGGAAGGCCTCGAAGGACAAGGCGGTCGACATCTCGACGGAGCCGAGCGCACGGCGCGCACCCACCAAGCCGAAGGCCGCCAAGGCGGCGGAGAACGCGTCATGGCTGCACAGCGCCAGGCCGTCGCGGGGGCCGAGCTTGAGCGGCGAAAGCTTTGCCTGAGCGAGACAACAGGCGGCGGGCGCAACGTTACCGGCTGCATCCATCATCAACCCCTCGCCGCACAGGGCAAGCCCCATGGTGGCCCCGAGCAGGAGGTCGCTCGCCCCGACCGAGCCGATCTCTCCGACCACCGGCGTGACGCCGGCATTGACCGCCGCAGCCAAGCCATGGGCGATGTCGGGCGAGGCGCCGGCCGCCCCCGTTAATAGCGAGTTGAGACGCACGATCATGGCCGCTCGGACGATTTCGACCGGCAAGGGCGGCCCCGACGCATGGGCGCGGCCGCGCAGGGTGTGCAGGGAGAAGGTCGAGAGTTCGGCCTCCGACAAAGCCTCGGTCGCGCGGCTGCCGAGGCCGGTGGTGACGCCGTAAATCGCAATGCGCTTGGCGACGGCCTGGAGAATGACATCGCGGGACGCCGCCATGTTTTCGAGGCCGGCGGGCGCGATCGCCACTCGTCCGCCGGGCCGCGCGGCCTGCATCAATGACAGGGCATCGAGCGAGGCGCCATCGAGAACGAGAGGGGATGGGGTTTGTGTCATGAGCTCATCCTGTCATTGCCGGATTCGTTGCGGCAATTCATGATCGGCCGATTGTGCCATGATCTGCGCCGGCGGCGCGGGCATGACCGTAATGGCAGAAGGATACATGAGTCAGATGCAGCCGATCTACATCACCTATCTCAACCGGCTCGATATCGAGGCGGCCTCGCTCACCGACGATGAAATCCTGTCCGCCATCGAAACGAGCCTTGCCATGCAGGGCCGGGGGGAAACGGCGATCGAGCCGCGCGTCCACCTCGAGCCGAGAGCGGGCGTCGAGGGTCATTTCAATGTCCTGCGCGGCTGGATCGGCGGCGATATCGACCGGGCGGGGGTGAAGGTGGTGGGCGACTTCGTGGACAACTACAAACTGGGCCTGCCGTCGGAGTTCGGTATCCTGAATTTGTTCGACCCGCGCACCGGCATGCCGACCGCCATCATGGATGCGAGCGGCATCACCGATATGCGCACCGGCGCAATGACGGCGGTCGGAGCCAAGTATCTCGCGCCCAAACACGCGAAAATCCTCGGCCATGTCGGCGCCAGGGGCACGGCCTACTGGAATGTCCGGCTGCTCGACAAGCTGTTCGACTTCGAAATCATCCGTGTGCATTCCCGTCGAGCGGAAAGCCGCAACGGCTTTGCCGAGCGCCTCAGCCGCGATCTCGGCAAGCAAGTGATTGCGGTCGATGACTGGCGCGCCTGCGTGGAGGGTGCCGATATCGTGGTCGAGGCGACGCGGCTTTCCGCGCCGCAAGCGATGCTCAAGACCGAATGGATAAAGCCAGGCGCCCTGGTGATCCCCTATGGCACCGTGAGCGCGGTCGAGTTGTCGCTGACCGACATCATGGCGAAAGTGGTTGTCGACGACTGGGGCCAGTGCAGGACCGGCAAGTTCGGCGCGCTGCGCGCCCATGTCGAGGCGGGCAAGCTCACGGCAGAAACGCTGCATGGCGAGCTCGGCCAGATCATCGCCGGCCAGAAACCCGGGCGCGAGAGCGAGGATGAAACGATCCTGTTCTGGCACCGCGGGCTGTCATTGTCCGACATAGCGCTGGGACACGCCATTCTGACCAAAGCGGCGGCGAAGGGCATCGGACATCGGCTGCGTTATGCGTGAAGGTGCATGGGGTGGCAGCCAAGCGCGGTCAAGGTAAACGGCAACCTGGATATAATGATGCCAGGGCCTTTCCTCCGTCACCCCGGCGCAGGCCGGGATCCAATAGCGCGGGTGCAACTCGCAACTATCCTATTGGATGCCAGCCTTCGCTGGCATGACGGGAGAGCGGTGGCGTTGTAAAGCGCGCTACGCCGGGAGGTATTTGCCTTCGCGGCTGTTCACCTTGTCGGATTTCTTCAAAGCGGACAGGGCGTTCGACACCGACTGTTCGGCGGATCTGTTTCCCTTGACCCCCATCTGAGCGAGAATCTCGCCGCGCGAAAGTCCGACAGGGCTCTTCTGTATCAGGTCGAGAACGGCCTGGCGCTTTTCGCCCCTGC
>JBGTLX010000716.1:0-3176 GCA_041743855.1 Rhizobiaceae bacterium
GTGCTGGTCGAATTGCTGCACGACACGGCGACATTGCTGCTGCCAGCAACGCGCGCCGACATCGACGCGGCGCTGCGCGGCCTCAAATTGTTTCCCTTGCTCGACGGGTTTCGGGGCCGGCCGAAGGCCGATCTCGATGCGGCCATTGACGCCATTCTCGGAATCGCCGGCTTCGTGCTGGAGAATGCCGAAACAATCGAGGAACTGGACATCAATCCGCTGATCGTCTGCGTAGAGGGCCATGGCGCCTCGATCGCCGACGCGCTTCTGGTCATGAGAGAGAACCACCATGTCTGATGTCATCACCACCCGCCGCGAGGGCGGCGTTCTCGAAGTGACGCTCGACAGGCCGAAGGCCAACGCCATCGACCTGAAGACATCGCGCATCATGGGCGGGACATTTCAGTCGTTCCGCGACGATCCGGAATTGCGCGTCGCCATCGTGAAAACCGCGGGAGACAAGTTTTTCTGCGCCGGCTGGGATTTGAAGGCGGCGGCCGGCGGCGACGCGGTGGACGGCGACTACGGCCCCGGCGGATTCGCGGGTCTGCAGGAACTGCGCGACATGAACAAGCCGGTGATCGCCTGCGTCAACGGCATGGCGGTCGGCGGCGGTTTCGAACTGGCTTTGTCCTGCGACCTGATCTTTGCCTCCGACCATTCGAGTTTCGCGCTGCCGGAAATCCGCGCCGGAACGCTGGCCGATGCCGCGACAGTGAAGCTGCCCAAGCGGATGCCTTACCATGTCGCGATGGACCTTCTTTTGACCGGCCGCTGGATGGACGTGGCCGAGGCGCATCGCTGGGGCCTGGTCAACGAAGTGCTGCCCAAGGAGAAGCTCGAGGACCGGGTCTGGGAAGTCGCGCGGCTGCTGGCATCGGGGCCGCCGCTGGTGTTTGCCGCGATCAAGGAAGTGGCGCGCGAGGCCGAGGCGCTGACCTTCCAGGACACCATGAACCGGATCACCAAGCGCAAATTCCGCACCGTGGACGAGCTTTACGGCTCCGACGACAATATGGAGGGGTTTCGCGCCTTCGCCGAAAAGCGCGATCCGGCGTGGAAGGGCAAGTAGGCCGGCATGACCGACTATACAAAATTGATCGACGCCGAAACCTGGGCGTTCATCGAACGCACCAACTCCTATTATCCGCCCGATACGATCGACCGCACGATCGACGAGCAGCGCGCGATCTATGACCGCATGTGCCGGGAGTTTCATGCCGGCTATCCCGAGGGCATCAGGGCCGAGGATTCGGCCATTTCCGCGCCGGGCCGTGCGATCCCGGTCCGCATCTATCGCAGCGAGGTCCCGGACGCGGCTGCGATGGTGCTCTATGTCCATGGCGGCGGGTTCATCCTCGGCGGCCTCGACAGCCATGACGATGTCTGTGCCGAACTTTGCGCGCGCACTGGCTATGAGGTCGTTTCGGTCGATTACCGGCTTGCGCCGGAACATTTTCATCCGGCGGCTTTCGACGATGCGCTGGCCGCGTTCGAATGGGCCGCCTCGACCTATGACCAGCCGATCCTGCTTTGCGGTGACTCTGCCGGCGGCAATCTTGCCGCCGCGGTCAGCCATACGACGCGCGGCCACCAACGCCGCCCCGCCGGACAAGTTCTGATCTATCCGGGCCTCGGCGGCGACGCGTCGCGCGGCTCCTATGTCGCCCATGCCGAAGCGCCGATGCTGACCGCGAAGGACGTCGCGTTCTACCGGGACATCCGCACGGGCGGCAGGGATGCGACCGGCGAGATCAGTTTTTCGCCGCTCGCCGATGCGGATTTCGCCAACCTGCCGCCGACCGTCATCATCACCGCCGAATGCGATCCGCTGTCGAGCGACGGCGAGGCCTATGGCAGCCGAATCCAGGCGGCCGGCGGCAGAGCGTGGTGGTTCGAGGAGCCGGGGCTTGTCCACAGCTATCTCAGGGCGCGGCATTCCGTCGGTCGCGCCCGCGCCAGTTTTTCGCGCATGGTCGAGGCGGTGAGGGCGCTGGGCAGGGGCGAGTGGCCATATTGACGTCGGAAAGCCCACGCTTTCGACGCTGAGCGTGAAGCCGGTTCCTCCTGACATCACGGTGGCAGGGGGCTTCGACTAATCTTCGTCCACCCTTCCCGGATGAGAATATCGCGGCGGCATGTCGGATCGCCGCGTCTTCGTTCGTCCTTGGACAGTCGAAACGCGCGGAACGAGGAGAAGCTTCATGTCTGAGCAAAGAGCGGGTGCGCAAAAAGCGGGTCGCCGCGAATGGGTGGGCCTTGGCGTCATTGCGCTGCCATGCCTGCTCTATTCGATGGACCTGACCGTTCTGAACCTCGCGGTCCCCCATCTCAGCGCCGACCTCAAGCCGTCGGCCTCGCAATTGCTGTGGATCGTCGATATCTACGGATTCATGATCGCGGGCGCGCTCATCACCATGGGCACGCTCGGCGACCGGATCGGCCGCCGAAAGCTGCTGATGATCGGCGCCCTCGCTTTCGGCGCGGCCTCCGTCCTCGCCGCCTTCTCGACCAGCGCCGAAATGCTGATCGTGGCGCGCGCGCTGCTCGGACTGTCGGCGGCGACGCTGGCGCCCTCAACCCTGTCGCTGATCAGCAATATGTTTCCCGATCCCAAGGAGCGCACCTTCGCCATCGGCGTCTGGATTTCGAGTTTCTCGGCCGGCGGGGCGATAGGACCTTTGGTTGGCGGCGTCCTGCTCACATGGTTCTGGTGGGGCTCGGTGTTCCTGATCGCGGTTCCCGTCATGGTGCTGCTGCTCATTCTGGCGCCCATCCTGCTGCCCGAATTTCGCGACAAGCAGGCCGGGCGGCTCGACCTTGTCAGCGCCGGGCTGTCGCTTGCTGCCGTGCTTGCCGCCATCTACGGCCTCAAGCGTTGGGCGGAAACCGGCTTCGGTGCAGAGGCGGCGCTGGCGATCGGTGCTGGACTGGCGCTGGGTGCGATCTTTGCGCGGCGGCAGCGAAAACTCGCTGACCCGCTGATTGACCTGTCGCTCTTTCGCTCTCCGGCTTTCAGCGCATCGCTCGCCATCAACATACTGGCTTTCTTCGCGGCCTTCGGCAGCTTCCTGCTGATCGCCCAGTATCTGCAACTGGTGCTCGATCTCAGCCCGTTCATGGCAGGCCTTTGTTCGGCGCCCTCGTCGATCGGCTTCATCGCGGGCTCAATGCTC
>JBGTLX010000717.1:0-4319 GCA_041743855.1 Rhizobiaceae bacterium
GGCAAAAACAGGCCGGTGGCCTTGGCCTCGGCGGTGAGATTGGTGTCGAGACCGAGCACGATGTCGGCTTTGGTCGACGCGCCTTCCAGCCTGACGCGATTCAGCAGCGCCACGCCGTCGGCAACCGAGACGAATTCGAGATTGCAGCCGCATGTCGACTCGAACGCCTTTTCCACCTGCGGGCCCGGGCCCCATTCAGCGGTAAAGCTCTCATAGGTGTAGACGGTCAGCGTTTCCTGCGCCACCGCAGGGACCGCAAGGGAAACGGCTATCGCCGGAACAAGGGAAAGAAAAGTCTTGCGCACGAACGCCTCCTTCATTTGCTGTTGAAAGGAATTGAGGCGTCGTTTTACCGAAGCATCTAATCCCTCCGCCGGTACAAACCGGATCAGGTTCAGCGGGTTGGCGGGTTTCCCCTTGCCTCTCAGCCGGTCCGCGAAAAATCACGTCCAGCACCCCGTTAGAGCGGTTGCAGAAATAGTGCCGCTGCGCGGCGCGCGCAAGCTATTGTTTGAAATCCGCCGCTATTGCCGACTTCCACTTTGGGCATGCCGCGTGATAAGTGCCTCGCCCATGAGCCGATTTACGATCCTTCTGGGCGGTGACCTCATCCGGACGCCCCGCCTCGACGCACAAATGGCTGGCGCCCGCATCATTGCAGCCGACGCCGGCATGCGGCATGCGGCGATTCTGGGCGCCGTGCCGGAACTCTGGGTCGGCGATTTTGATTCCGTGCCGCAAGATCTGCCGGCAGAACTGGCGGCGGTGAAACGAAAACCCTTCCCGCCGGACAAGGACAGGACAGACGGCGAACTGGCGGTCGCCGAAGCGTTCGGGCTGGGGGCCACTTCGCTGATTCTGGCCGGCGCTTTCGGGGGCCAGCGCGCCGATCACGGCTTCCTGCATCTCGCGCTGGCGATCCGGCGCGCCAGGGAGGGTTTTTCCGTCATGCTCACCAGCGGCGCGCAGGAAGGCGTTCCGCTGTTGCCAGGCTTTCGCGCCTTTGACTACGCAGATGGCACGCTGTTTAGCATATTGGGTTTTTCTCACCTCTCTGGCCTCAGCGTCTCCGGCGCGAAGTGGCCGCTCGATAACGTCGAAGTGCCTTTCGGCTCTTCTCTGACGATCTCCAATGAAGTGAAGGGCGATTTGAGGATTTCGCTCGCCGTCGGACGAGCGCTGCTCCTTGCCCATCCTTTCCCGGGCAAGGATTTCTAGGGGGTATGGCCCCTCCGATTCTTAAACTTGACGGCATCGTGCTGACCTTCGGGGGCACTCCGCTGCTCGACGGCGCGGAGCTTGGGGCTTCGTCGGGTGACCGCATCGCGCTGGTCGGCCGCAACGGCTCGGGCAAGTCGACGCTTTTGAAGATCGCCGCAGGCCTAATCGAGCCGCAGGACGGCGAGGTCTTCCGCCAGCCCTCGGCGACCATCCGTTATCTGCCGCAAATGCCCGACTGGCTGGGTTTCGCCACGGTCCGCGCCTATGTCGAGGCCGGACTCGGGCCTGCCGACGACCCGCACCGCGCCACCTATCTGATGGAACATCTTGGCCTCACCGGCGAGGAAAATCCCGACGAGCTCTCCGGCGGCGAGGCGAGGCGCGCAACCCTCGCCCGCGTCATGGCGCCCGAGCCTGATATCTTGCTGCTCGACGAACCGACCAACCATCTCGCCCTGGCGGTGATCGAGTGGCTGGAAGAGGAGTTGAATAGGTCGTCGTCGGTTCTGGTCGTCATCTCGCATGACCGCCGCTTTCTGGAGCGCGTCTCCCGCGCCACAGTCTGGCTCGACCGGGGCCGGACGCGCCGGCTCGACAAGGGTTTCGCGCATTTCGAGGAATGGCGCGACACGATCCTCGAAGAAGAGGAGCGCGAGCAGCACAAGCTCGGCCGCCAGATCGTGCGCGAGGAGCACTGGCTGCGTTATGGCGTAACCGCGCGGCGCAAGCGTAACATGCGCCGGCTCGGCGAACTTCAGACCATGCGCGGCCGCTTTCGCGGCCATCGCGGCGCGGAGGGCGTGGCGACGATGCTGGCCAGCGACGCCACCGAATCCGGCAAGCTGGTCATCGAAGCGAAAAATATGGAGAAGAGTTTCGGCGACCTGACCGTGGTGAAGGGTTTTTCGACCCGCATCCAGCGCGGCGACCGCGTCGGCCTCGTCGGCCCCAACGGCGCCGGCAAGACGACGCTGCTCAAGATGCTGACCGGGCAATTGGAACCCGATGCCGGCGCGATCCGGCTCGGCGCGAACCTCGAAATCGCCACGCTCGACCAAAAAAGGGAAGCCGTCGACCCGCAGGAAACGCTGGCGCACTACCTGACCGACGGCCGCGGCGACAATCTCGTCATCAACGGCGAGGAGCGGCATGTCGTCTCCTATATGAAGGATTTCCTGTTCAAGGCCGAGGCCGCGCGGACGCCGGTGCGCGAGCTTTCCGGCGGCGAACGGGCGCGGCTGATCCTGGCTCGGGTGCTGGCGCGTCCAGCCAATCTTCTGGTGCTGGACGAACCGACCAACGATCTCGACATGGAGACGTTGGAGCTTTTGCAGGAACTCGTCGCGGGCTTTCCCGGAACCGTCATCCTGGTCAGCCACGACCGCGATTTCCTCGACCGCACGGTGACCAGCATCATCGCACCCGACGAGGGTGGCCGCTGGATCGAATATGCGGGCGGCTATGCCGATATGCTGGCGCAGCGCGGCGGCACCAAGCTTGCCGACCGGCGGGCCAATGTCAGGGCCGCGCCTGAAACATCCCCCACGCAAAGCCCGGCCGACGCCCCGAAAGCGGTCGCGAAAAAGCTCTCCTTCAAACAGAAATTCGCGCTCGACAATCTGCCGAAGAAAATGGCTGCCGTTTCGGCTTCCATCTCCGGGCTGGAGAACGATCTGGCCGATCCAGCCTTCTATGAACGCAATCCCGCCTCGTTCCAGAAGAGCATTGCCGCGCTCGACAAGGAGCGCGAAACGCTTGCAGCCATGGAAGAGGAATGGCTGGAACTGGAGACGCTGCGGGAAGAACTGGAAAGCTGATATTGCATGCGCAATGTCATGCGCATTTAATGTGCGCATAACGGAGTGGCGCTCGTGCTTCAATCGACTCCGAAATCGCAGCGCAAATCGGTCAACATCTCGATCGAATCCCGATTGATCGAGGAGGCGAAAGAGCTCGGCATCAACATTTCGCGCGCCGCCGCGGAAAGCATCGCCAAAGCCGTATCGGAGGAAAAGTCACGCCATGGCTTCTGGAAAACAAGGAAGCGATCGAGGGTTGGAATGAATATGTCCGTGTAAACGGACTGCCATTGGCAAAATACCGGCTGTTCTAGTGGCACGGTACGAAATCTTCGACAATCCGGACGGCGGCGGGTTTTTACTCAACGTTCAGTCGAACTTTCTTGACCATCTGCATACGCGTGTCGTGGTTCCGCTATATCCCGCCGGCAATGTCCCGGTACCGGTCAAAAGACTTCAGCCCGTGTTTGCGATAAAGGGTGCAAAATATCTTCTGGCGACGCCGCTGCTTGCGGCCGTGCCTTCGTCAATCCTCGGTGATCCCAAGCGACGCCTCTACCATCATCACGAAGACATCGTCGCCGCGCTCGACATGCTTTTTCAGGGCTTCTGACCAACGACGCGTCGCGATCCGTGGCCGTTCACCCCGCGCTGGCGCTCGCCGCCTGCCATGCCTGCAGGGCTTCGTCGAAAATCTTGTCGCCGGGAATGCCCTTTTCCATCGTAAACAATGCCCTGCGCCCGGATTTGTAGACGACAGGCACGTCGATCCAGCTCTGGCGGCGCAACAGCCCGAGATTCGCGTCGATCTCGGCCTTGGTGTCGTTGAGCGCCACCAGGAAAAATCCGTCGGCGATTTTGGCGGGAATGCCGATCAGCGGATTGCCAGCCTCCTGCTCGGAGCCCTTCATCGCCACTCGCAGGATATTCTCGATGCCGCCCCCGTCGAAATTAGCCGGGGTGAGGAAAATCATCTCGATGATATGGCTTGCGGGCAGTGTCTGGTCGGCATTGCGCTTGATGGTCATGCGCAGTTGAACGTCCTTGCCGGGGATTGTCGCTTCGGCGCGGATCGCAGGCTCAGGGGGAAGGTTGCCGCCGGGCGATTCCTGGATCAGCGACCAGAGGATAGTGCCGGGCTCCGCCGAGCCGGCGGCCGAACTGGTGCGCTCCTCGTAAAAAATCGCCTTCTGCCCGACCGGAACCGCCGCATCCGGCGTTGCGGCAGCCGCGCTGTCGGTCGTCGCTTCCAGCCTCTTCTCCGTCCCAACCCTGGAACGCCGCGCCAACGGCGTCTTC
>JBGTLX010000718.1:0-2477 GCA_041743855.1 Rhizobiaceae bacterium
TATTTCAAGCAGTTCGGCCTGACGGTCGCGGTCGCGGTGTTCTTCTCGCTGCTCGTCGCGCGCCTGATCACGCCGATGATGGCGGCTTATTTCCTGCGCTCGGGCGGCCATGTGGAGCCAAAACCCGGCCTTGCCATGCGCGGCTACGAATGGCTGCTGCGGGTCACATTGCGCTTTCGCTGGGTGACGCTCGGCGCGGGCGTCGCTTTCTTCGCCGGTTCGATCTACGCCATGGGCTTCCTGCCGTCGGGCTTCATCCCGCGCGAGGACGCCAGCCGCATCGTCTTTTCGATGGAACTCCCGCCCGGCAGCTTGCTCGAAGACACGCGCGAAGCGGCCGACGAGGTTACCAGGCTGATGCGCGAAATGCCGGAGGTCGAGAACGTCTATGTCGTCGGCGGCGCAAGCCCGACCGGCACGCTGGAGACGCGCCGCGCCACCGTCGTCGCCGATCTCAAGCACAAATCGGAACGCGACATTCCCCAGCACGAGATCGAGGCGATCCTACTGGCTAAGATGGAGACCATTCCCGACGTGCGCGCCTATTTCGTCAACGACCGTGGCGAACGCTCGCTGGCCTTCGGCGTGATGGGAACGGATGGCGCACTGCTCGACGAACAAGCGCGGAAGATCCAGAGCGAGATGGCGGCAACCGGAAAATTCCGGGGCATCTCATCCAACGCCGCTCTCGACAGGCCCGAAGTCATCGTCGAGCCCGATCTCGACCGGCTGGCCGAACTCGGCATCTCGACGGCGACGATCTCGGAAACGCTGCGCATCGCCACGATGGGCGATATCGACGCCAACCTCGCCAAATTCACGGTCGGCGATCGCCAGATACCGATCCGGGTGCAGCTCAACGAGGTCGCGCGCGACGACATCAACGTCATCGCCGAGCTTCCGGTGCCGACGCCGTCCGGCGTCATCGTGCCGCTGTCGTCTGTGGCCGAAATCCGCTTCGGCCAGGGACCGTCCTCTATCTCGCGCTTCAACCGCGAACGTCGCGTCGTCATCGGCGCGGACATGGCGGCGGGAGCGGAGCTCTCCGAAGGGCTGGGCACGGTCTGGGAACTGCCGGCGGTGAAAAACATGCCGGCCGGCGCCCGCATCCAGGAAACCGGCGACGCCGAGATCATGGGTGAGGTGTTTTCAGGCTTTGCCACCGCCATGACGACCGGCCTGATGCTGGTGCTGGTGGTGCTGATCCTGCTGTTCGGTTCGGTGTTCCACTCCTTCACCATCCTCGGCTCGCTGCCGCTGGCGGTCGGCGGCGTGGTGGCGGCGCTGTGGCTGACCAACTCGGCCGTTTCGATGCCGGTGGTGATCGGCATCCTGATGCTGATGGGCATTGTCACCAAGAACGCCATCATGCTGGTCGATTTCGCCGTCGAGGAGGTCAAGCACGGAATCACCCGCAAGGAGGCGATCATCGACGCCGGCCGCAAGCGCGCGCGCCCGATCGTCATGACCACCATCGCCATGTCGGCGGGCATGATCCCGGCAGCGCTTGCGTTCGGCGACGGCGGCGAGTTCCGCGCCCCGATGGCGATCGCCGTGGTTGGCGGCCTTCTGGTCTCGACCTTCCTGTCGCTGATCTTCGTGCCGTCCTTCTATACGATCATGGACGACGCGGCGCTCGGCACGGCCTGGCTGTTCCGGTGGCTGGTCAAGCCCAACGCCAAGGACGAGCCCGACGAGGCGGAAGGTTATGGCGCGACGGTGCATGCGCTCCCGCACGGACCGGCCAAGCAGATGCCGATCGCGGCGGAGTAGGCAGTCAATCACCTCAAAGAAAAACCGCCCCGGACTTGTTCGGGGCGGTTATCTTTTCGAACAGATACCAAAAAGAACAGGTTACGGTAGCAAATCGACGCCCGCGCAGCGCGCCGTGTTGCGGATGTGGGCTTCCATCGCCAGTTGCGCGCCGGCGCCGTCACGCGCCCTGAGCGCCTCGACGATGCGGCGATGTTCGGCGATCGAGTCGCTCATCCGCGCGGGCTCGGTGATCGGGATGGGCTGGCGCTGCGTTTCGGTGATCTGGTTACGCACCGACTGATAGAGGTCGACCAGCATCCTGTTGCCGCAGGCGGACGCGATAATGCCGTGAAAGCGCAGATCCGCCTCGACATTGGACAACAGATCGCCGGCCGCCCAGTGGCGTTCCATCTCGTCGGTCGCTTGGGCGAGATCGTCGATGTCGTCGGCCGAGAGCGATGCGGCCGACAGGTTGGCGATTTGCGCTTCGAGCATCAGGCGCGTCCGGAAAACATCCACCACCGAATAGCTGTCGGCATAGCGCCACCTGGCCATGTTGCTCGAAGCGGACGGCCTCTGCTCGGAAACGAAGGTGCCGCGCCCGGGCTCCGTTCTGAGCAGGCCGAGCGTTTCCAGCGTCAGCAACGCTTCGCGCAGCGAAGCCCGGCTGACCTTGAGCGACAGCGACAAGTCGCGTTGCGACGGCAGCTTTTCGCCGCGCT
>JBGTLX010000719.1:0-2394 GCA_041743855.1 Rhizobiaceae bacterium
ATGGGCCGGCGCAGCCAGCGCGGCAGCACGAAATGCTCGCGCGAGAGCGACGCGCCCAGGCGACCGGCTCGACCGGCCGACACTGGGCTGCCCTTTCGCGACTTCAACGCAGACAAGAAGCGTCCTCCACCATCCAACTCAACAACTCGCCGAACGAATGCCCTGCATGGGCGGCGATTTCGGGCGCCAGCGACGTCGGCGTCATGCCTGGCTGCGTGTTGACTTCAAGCCAGATGAGTTCGCCATTTTCGGAATGGCGGTCGTCGTAGCGGAAGTCAGATCGGGAGACGCCCCGGCAGCCGATTGCTTGATGAGCCTTGAGCGACAGTGTCAGTATTTTTTGGTAAATATTTAGTGAAATTTTAGCCGGGCATTCATGTTTTGATCCCCCGGCGACGTATTTTGAATCATAGTCGTAGAAGGAATGGCCGGTCGGGATGATTTCGCTGACCCCAAGCCCCACATCGCCCATGACCGCACAGGTCAATTCGCGGCCATGCACATAGCGCTCCACCATGACTTTTTCGCCAAATCCCCAGTCGGAGGACGAAATCATCTGCGGCGGATGCGCCTGATCCTCCTTGACGATGACCACCCCGAAACTCGATCCCTCGTTGACCGGCTTGACCACATAGGGCGGCTTCATCGGATGCTTGTTCTGGATGTCGAAGCGGCTCATGATCTTGGACTCGGCAATCGGAATGCCGGCGGCCTTCGCGATCTTCTTGGCCTGCTCCTTATCCATCGCCAGCGCCGAGGCGAGCACGCCCGAATGCGTGTAGGGAATGGCCAGATATTCGAGCACGCCCTGGATCGTGCCGTCTTCGCCGAAAGGGCCGTGTAGCGCATTGAAAGCAACGTCCGGACCGAGTTCGGCAAGCAGCGCTGCGACGTCGCGGCCGACGTCGACCCGCGTGACCCTGTAGCCCTCGGCCTCGAGGGCGTCCGCGCATGAGTTTCCGGAAGACAGCGACACGGGCCGTTCGGACGAAAACCCGCCCATCAGGACAGCCACGTGCTTGGACTTCATGCCCGGTCAATCCCCTTGTCCTGCGGGCCGCGACCTGTTCCCACAGATGGACACCGAGTCCTCCGGCAGGTTGCCCCCCAGACGGAAAACGCGGCCTAAGCGTCGAACGACTCAAATCTTGAAACGCTGTTGAGCCAAAGAATCAGAGAGTTGATTCCGTGGCAAGCGCGGAATGCGCCCCGATGTCAAATGAGAGCCGGAAGCGGCAGGAAAACCACTGCGGCTTAGTAAAGCCAACTTGGGCGCCAAGGGCGGAACTAGACACGAATGGCTGTCGCGCCGACGCCGAAATCAGCGCCAGCTCGGTTACAAAAGCCGCCCCAGAAACTCGTCCACCTCGCGGCCCGGCCTGAACGCGCCGATACGCTTGATCTCCCAGTGCAGGCGGATTCCGGAGTGCTCCAGCACACGCGCGCGAACCGTTTCTCCAAGATATTCAAGATCGTAGCCGGTCGCATTGCCGGTGTTGATCATGAAATTGCAGTGCATGGGCGACATCTGCGCGCCGCCGATCATCAGCCCGCGGCCTCCGGCCTTGTCGATCTCCTTCCAGGCGGAAGTGCCTTCGGGATTCTTGAAGGTCGAGCCGCCGGTTTTTTCGCGGATCGGCTGCACGGTCTCGCGGTGATGCTGGACGGCGTCCATGGCTGACTTGATCGCGGCCTGCTCTTCCGGATATCCCTCGAAGATGGCCGAGGTGAAAATGAGCCCGGCCGGCGCGGATGTATGCCGGTAGGCGTAACCCATATCGGCGTTGCTCAGCGTGTGGACGTTGCCCTGCCGGTCGAGCGCGCGCACTTCCACGACACGCTCGCGCGTTTCGACGCCGTTGGCGCCGGCATTCATGCGCAGCGCGCCACCGATCGCGCCCGGAATGCCGTGGTAGAAATGAAACCCGCCGATACCAGCCTCTAGCGCGAACGCGGCGACACGTTTGTCGGGAGCAGCCGCTCCGGCTTTGATGCGCGTATCCGAAATCGCTTCGACCTCGCCAAACCCCTTCGCCGACAACCGGACGACAAAACCCTCGATGCCGCCGTCGCGCACCAGAAGGTTTGAGCCGACTCCGACGATCGTCAGCGGGATGTCTTGCGGCACAATTTTGAGGAAGGCGGCGAAGTCTTCCTCGTCCGCCGGCTGGAACAGCGCCTGCGCCAGTCCGCCCGCGCGAAACCAGGTGATCTTGTCCATCTCGGCGTTCGGCGTGATGCGCCCGCGAATACCGGCAAGAGCATCGCCGAGACGCGCCAGCAGCGCCTCGCCGCGCATCATGAGCCGTCTCCGGCCAGTTCCTTCGGCAGGGCATAGGCCCATTGCGTGATATTGCCCGCGCCGAGAAAGATCACGTAGTCGCCCGGCCGCGC
>JBGTLX010000720.1:0-3853 GCA_041743855.1 Rhizobiaceae bacterium
CAGCGGCGCGAAGCGGGCCGGCTCGCCGCCGATGATGGCCAATGCCAGCGGCAGCCCGAGCGTTGCCGCGCGCACCACCGATTGCGGCGTTCCGCCGACCGCGATCCAGATCGGCAGCCGGTTCTGGTAGGGACGCGGATAAACAGCGCGGCCGTGGATCGGGGCGCGCAGAGTGCCCGACCAGGTGACCGTCTCGCTGTCGCGCAGTTTCAAAAGCAGATCGAGCTTCTCGGAAAAGCGCTCGTCGTAATCCTCCAGATTGTAGCCGAACAGCGGAAAGGATTCGATGAAGGAGCCGCGTCCGGCCATAATTTCGGCGCGGCCGCTGGACAGGAGATCGAGCGTCGAGAATTGCTGGAAGACGCGCACCGGATCGTCCGAGGACAGCACGGTCACGGCGCTGGACAGCTTGATGCGCTTGGTGTGCTCGGCCGCGGCCGCAAGCGCCACGACCGGGGCCGACGCGGCGTAGTCGGGGCGGTGATGCTCGCCGAGGCCGAACACGTCGAGGCCGACCTGGTCGGCCAGCGTTATCTCCTCGACGAGATTGCGCAGCCGCTGATGCGGGTCGATGGCGCCGGGTCTCGGATTGGGGCTCACATCGGCGAATGTGTAGAGGCCGAGTTCCATGAATTGCTTCCTCGAATGGTCGATTTGACGGAGAGGTAATCGCTCGCCGGATGCGCCGCCAGTCTCCCGATTGTGAACAGTGCATGCAGTTTGACGCCGATCGAAGCGTTTCTCGGCCGCAAC
The DNA here is from genome assembly GCA_041743855.1 of Rhizobiaceae bacterium. Classification (GTDB taxonomy): domain Bacteria; phylum Pseudomonadota; class Alphaproteobacteria; order Rhizobiales; family Rhizobiaceae; genus JBGTLX01. The sequence goes on from JBGTLX010000720.1 coordinate 754, forward strand.
TGACGGCAATTTCATCGCCCGGAAGCGGAATTGGCGCTTGAACTCTGGCCTGTCGCGCGTATGTAAGCGGCGCACCCCACTTCAGGAAGATAAAATTGGCGATCTACAAGGAAAAAGACATCTTCGAACGGCGTAATGCCGCGAACGATGCCAAGAAAGCTTTGCTCGAACGGTTCAAGGCAAAACCTGCGGCCGACGATCCCGCCGTACTGGCGCGGCAGGCCGAGCGCAAGGCTATCATCGAAGCGCGTGAACAGCGCGCTGTCGAGAAGGAAAAGCTGAGGCAGGAGAGACTGGCGCGCGAAGCCATCGAAAAGGCCGAGCGCGAGGCTGAGGCGGAAGCCGCGCGCCTGGCCGCCGAAGAGGCGGCCCAAGCCGAAGCCAAGGCCAAGGAAGCCGAAGAGACCGAGCGCATCTCCCGCCTGCTCGGCGACGAGGCCGAGCGCAAAGCCAAGCGCGATGCGCGATATGCGGCGCGCAAGACGCGCAAACGCTAGAAGTCCGCCCGAACTCTACTTCCGCGGCCAACTGATGTCGTTTTCTCCGCTTCCGGTGCTCACGGACCCGAATGTCCGCTGCGCGCCGGTGTTCGAAAACACCACCATTTGACTCGCGGCAGCGAGTTTCGAAATGGACTTGATCAGCCTGTCAAGATTGTTCTCTGGCAGGCCGGCCTTACCACTCGGCCTATTTCTTGTCCTTCAGCTTGGTCGCCGTGACAGGCGCCGCCTTCAGCGCCGGAGCGGCCGCCGGCTTCTTGGCGTCCTTCTTCGGCTTGCGGACTTCCTTGTTGCTCTTCATCTGACTCTTGGCCACGATTCGATCTCCTCCGGTTGCAGGGAATCGGAGTGAAACAAGAGATATCGGCAAGAGCAAGAGGCACATTGTGCGAATGGCCGTGCACAAGCCTTGCCGAGACGTTTTTTTGGCAGCAACCGCCGTTCTTCGGCCGCGCTGCATCCCGAGCCGCCCGGCAAGACGCGTCTTCCGCCATTTCTCCTCGTCAACCGTCGCCCTGCGTGCCATGCTCCATCTAGCCTTGCGGCCCGGCCCTTCAACCGGAATAGACCGCTTGGCCGGTAAGGAGAGCGATGCGTATTCACATCGGCTGCGAGATGACCTTCGATTTTCCGCAGGAAACGCCGCTGATAGCGATGCTCAACGTCCATCATTCGCGCGTATCCGATCTGGAACATCCGGACGTCCTGGTCACCAGCCCGGCGGTTCCGGTCGAAAGCTATCGCGACAGCTTCGGCAATTGGTGCAACCGCTTCGTCGCACCGCCGGGGCGCTTCACGTTCGGAACCGATGCGGTGATCCGCGATCCGGGAACGCCGGAAATCCTCGACCGGAACGCTGCCCAGCATGCGGTCGAGCATCTTCCGTCCGACACGATGATGTTCCTGCTGCCGAGCCGCTTTTGCGAAAGCGACCTCCTGGCGGGCGACGCGTGGCGGATGTTCGGCGACACGCCGCCCGGCGCCGCGCGCGTGCAGGCCGTCTGCGACTTCGTTCACAACCACATCGTCTTCAATTATGGCCTGGCGCGGCCCACGCGGACAGCCGCTCAAGCCTATGAGGAACGAAGCGGCGTGTGCCGCGACTTCGCGCATCTGGCGGTCGCGTTCTGCCGGGCGCTCAACATTCCGACGCGCTACTGTACAGGCTACATCAGCGATATCGGGCAGCCAAAACCGTGGGCGTCCATGGATTTCGCGGCCTGGATGGAGGTCTATATCGGCGGCCGCTGGCGCGCCTACGATCCGCGCAACAACGCCCCGCGGATCGGGCGCGCGCTGATCGCCTACGGCCGCGACGCGGCCGACGTGCCGCTGACCCATATTTTTGGGCCGGGAGTGTTAGCCGAATTCAAGGTGTGGACTGACGAGATCGTCGAATAGCTCGGACGGTTGCGCAAGATATCAAGGAGGAACGGACATGAAGATCGACGGTGGCTGCCATTGCGGCGCGATTGCCTACCGGGCCGAGGTCGACCCCGAGAAGACATCGATCTGTCACTGCACGGATTGCCAGCAACTGACCGGGACGGCCTTTCGCGTCACCGTGCCTGTGCCGGAGGATCAATTCGAGATCACCAGCGGCACGCCGAGAATCTACGTCAAGACGGCCGAGAGCGGCGCCAAACGCGCCCAGGCGTTCTGCGGCGACTGCGGCTCGCATCTCTACGCGACTTCGGTCGGCGACGGGCCGAAGATCTACGGCTTGAGGACAGGGACTGCGCGGCAACGCGAGGAACTGGTTCCGCGAAAGCAGATCTGGCATAGCTCGGCCTTGCGCTGGCTGCCGGAGTTCGAAGGCGTGGCCATCGTCGCTACAAAGTAGTGGCTGCTGGCACGAAGCTGTCTTCATCCGGCGTCCAATATAGGCTATAACCAAAATTGCGCCATTTTGGTTATTTGCTTATATGGCTGAAACTGGAGTTGCCGCGATGAACGTATCCTTGGGTTCCCGCTGGGAAGATTTCGTCGAAGACGCCGTCAAGACCGGCCGATATGCATCGGCTAGCGAAGTCGTGCGCGAGGGCCTTCGGCTCGTTGAAGAACGCGAGTCGAAGCTTGTTGCTTTGCGCGAGACGATCAACGCCTCGATTGCGAAAGGCGGCAGCTACACGGATGAAGAGGTCGACGCCGCGATCGAAGAGCGCCTCGATGAGTTGGTTAGAGATATGAAGGCTGTTTAGTGCCAAGGCTGCGCTATACCCAGACCGCGCGCAACGACTTGGCCGACATAGCCGCCTACATCGCGGAAAGTAGTGGCAGTGGGGCGGGCGGTAGCTGCCGCATTTGCCGCGCAGGTGCGACTTCGATGCACCAAACTCGCTTCGTTACCTGGGATAATGGGCAAGAACAGGTCCGAACTACAGCCCGATATCCGCAGCGTTGCCTTCAAAGGTTACGTAATTTTCTTCAGATAAAGGCAGCAGGTTTTCGAGGTCGTCAATATCCTTGAGGGACACCGCGACATCGCATCCTTCTATGGTGAGGATGAGCCGCCGCCGACACCGTAGCCGCCGCGCGACGACTTATTCGCTTTCCTCGACCACCCGCAGCCTGAGCTGGCCGGTCGTGGATTCGGCGAT
>JBGTLX010000721.1:0-9624 GCA_041743855.1 Rhizobiaceae bacterium
GTTGCCTTTCCAGACCTCGCTCTCTTCGACAGCCGAGGCGTCCGGGAATTCCGCCGGACGATCGACCCACTTCGTCAGTTCGAGTTTCGGCCGGTAGTTGGTGCCGTATTTGTCCTTCATGGCGTCCGCGCCGCTGCAGGCGATCACCGGCACCTTGCCTCGGTTCTCCGTGCGCCCGCCTTGTTCCTCGAACACCGCATAGACATCGCGGATTGCATTCGAGACGTGGATCGAAGCCGAGGCCATTTCGACGGCGCCGCCGAAGAACTTCGGCGAGAAAGCCATCACGACGAAGCCGCGCTTGAAGCCCTCGCCGGGAGTGGGCGCAACCTTATCCAGCGCAGGATCGATCAGCCGTTCCGGCGCCTGGCCTTCCTGAAAGCGCAGCCAGCCGGTGCGGATGTTGGCGAGATCGAGCAGGAAGGTGGGGCGGGCGATTTCCAGATCGCCGCCACCTTCCGCGCGGATAAACCACTTGTCGGATTTAGCGTTGTATTTGACATAGGGCCGACTTGTGCCGGAAGCGCCGATATTGAGAGCCATTGTTCGTCTCCTTGAGCGTTGAGCGTTAGGCAGTTGAGGATTTTCAGAAGCCGAAGACGTCCCGGCCGGCCGCGCGAACGGACGGGTCCGACCAGTAGAAACTGTCGAAGTCCGGGACGATGAGATCCGCGAGCTCGCGGGCGTCATTGGAGAGGGCGAGGAATCGCCCGAGCGAGAGTGCGATCAGCCGAAGCGCCGCCAGATGGGCGCGCACGTCATCGCCCGACATTTCGAGAACCTGGACCTGCCGCCCATCGCCCTTGCCGGGCGCGGGCTTGGCGTAGGCAAAGCGCATCCCGAAATTGCCGTGGGCGGTGGCATAGACCGCGCCTTGGCGGCCGTGGCTCGCGCCGATCGCCGATGGCAATCGTTCGGTGGTCTTGAGATCGACAATCAGGCCATGGGCCGAGAACCGCCAATCGACGAAGCCGATCAGCGGAACCGCGATATCGTCCAGGCGGATTTCAACCTTGCCCTGATAGCCGTCGGCATCGGGCAGGCCATATTGCCGGAGTTCGGTGAGCGCGCCGCGGACATAGCCCGGCAGTTTCTTGCGTTCCTCGTCGCGGCGCGGATCTGGATTGAGCGCCGCCTCGCGATCGAATGCGCTTTCGGCTTCCGCGATGCACGCCTCAACGGGAAGCACCGGATCGTGCAGACCAAGATTGACGCCGGCCTCGACCGCTTTGCCGCGCGCGGCGGGAATGCCTGAGGGCGAGCGCCGCCCGAGCAGGCGTTCCATGATCCAGAGCGCGGGTTCGGCCGCCCAAAGATTAAGGGACGAGGCGGAGAGATGGCCAATGGCATGCCGCTCAAAGGGGTTGCTCATCGCACGCCCCCACGGATCAGGATTTCGGCGCCGCGTTCGATCAGATCGGACGGGGTTTCGAGGTACTCGACATCCTCGTCGCGGAACGCCACGCCCAGTTTCAGTTCAACAGCGCCGACGAAATCCAGCCGGGCGATCGGATCGATCTGCCACAGGCGATCTTCAGCGGAAGGGTGTTCGCCGAAGCGCTCATAGAAGGCGGCGCGGACGGCATTGGCGGCGAGCGCGCGGGCTTCAAGCCGTTCGGCTATCATCAGGGGCGCGATCATCGGGCGGACCCCGTGCGCTTCGAGACCACCGGCCCGCGTTCCTGCGAAATCATCCAATCGCGGAAGGCATCGGCGCGATAGAAGACGCGACGGCCGATCCGAACGCAGGGCGGGCCGATCCGCCGGGTTTGCCAGCGTTGCAAGGTTGCGGTCGAGATTCCGAGTGCATTGGCGACTTCGCGTCGCCCCATCCAGCCTTGCATCAGTTCGACAGAAGCGTCTCCGTTTCGTTGCGCGTTAACTTGATCGTCCATGCCCGTTTCCTTGTGTCCTTGCGGCTTTGATGACCGCAAAGGGACCACGGCGGGCCGGCGTCAGGCAGGGTTGAAACGGGCGCAAACGGGGCGGAAACAATTAGGCACGGACACAATGACGGGCCGAATACGGACGGAAACACGGGCATAAACAACCGCAAGCCCGTTTCGGACGGTTCAGTCCACGGTCAGAGGCAGCGCGGACCTTGCCATCAATCCACAACGCGAAAGCGATGATGGCGAAGAATCGACTCGACTCCGGAGCAGAAAGAACATATCAAGAACTGACTGTTGACCAATCGGGTTATGAAAGGAGGCGGATATGGTTCTGGCCATCACATATCCAAGCACGGCGGCGGGCGATCCCCATCGCTTGAGCGCCCAGAAGATCGCGAGCATCGCCAGCGATATCCGCGCCCGCCTGTTCGGGGTTCAGCCAAGGCCGGTCGATGTGGCGGCGCTGATCGCGAAGACCGCGCGCCTAGTCGTCAACGGCAAGCCGATCAACCTGTCCTGGGGCCTTGATCGACCGATCCACGACGAGAACGGCCATGAGGCGCTCGGCGTTTGCGAGAACGATCCCGAACTGCCCGACACCGTGATGATCAGCGTCAACGCCAGCCTGCTGGCTCATCAGCCGGAGGTGATCCGGTCAACCGCCGCGCACGAGTTTGCGCACGCCATCTTCGACATGCCGGCGGCGATGGGCGGCAATATCAGGCGGACGTTCCGAACTTCGGTTGCACCCGCCATCGCGAAGCCAGGCGCGCCGATCGATTGGGTGGAATGGCGGGCCGACGAATTCATGGGCGCGTTTCTGGTTCCGGCCGACAAGCTGGCGCGCGTGCTGCCGAAGCACGCAAGCGCCCTGGATCTGCCGTTCCGCTGGCGCGCCGCGCCCGATGGCCGCTCCGTTCCCTTCGTCGATCTTGATCCGAGCGAGGGCACACTCGGCCTGCTGGTCGATGACCTCGCTGAAGCCTTCGGCGTGACCACCGCCTTCATGTCGGTGCGGTTGGCGAAGGGCGGCTTCATCGGCCGACGCTTTGAAACCGGGAGTGCGATCTGATGGCCTTCGGTCAAACGGTCCGCTACCACCGCAATGCAAAGGGCTTCGGCCTGAACGAGTTCGCCGAGCGACTAGGCGTGTCGCCGGCGTATTGGAGCCGCGTCGAGCGCGAACAGGAAAACCCGCCGCGCGACGATCTCGTCGAGCGCGTCGCCGCTATCCTTGAAGTGAAGCTCGACGATCTCTTCTGCGAAGCAGGACGCCTGCCGCCCGATCTGCGCGGCGACATAAAAGCCGTGGTCACGCTCTATCGACGCAGCCGCGACACAAGGAATTCCACCAGCAAATGATGACCATGACCAAATAGCGAGTGTTTCGCGATGCCAGCGCCGCCCCGTTCCTTTCTGACTGTTACCGACACCGCGATCCGCTGGCAGGTTCCCGCACTCGACATCGCGGGCTGGGCGATCGATGGCGAGATCGCGCTCTCGGCCGTCCTGCCGACCGTCGAGACGGCCGACAAGCAGATCGCCTCCGGGATCGTGGAGATCGACGGCGCGGACGTGGTCGCTTTGTTCCGGCGTGACGGCGCATCGCGCAAGCCAGCGCTGGTTCGCCGCTTCCGTCGTTCGAAGAAGACGGAATGGGAATGGATCGCGCGCCCGACAGATGGCGTCGCCGTCACAGCGGCGGACGTGATCATCCTGCGCAAAGAGTTCGAGCGTTGCGAACGCGCCTGGGGATTGTTCGATACGAGCGGTGCCGAGGACGGGACGAAATCAACGAGTCCTGCGAAGCGCCAAGCCGGGCCGGGCGCGCCTCCCAAGCACGATTGGGACGCCTTCGCGGGCGCCATCGCCCGGCGCGTGCACGATCACGGCATGCCGGTCAGCCAGGGCGAACTGGTGCGCGATATGATGGATTGGTTTGCGGGCCGGGAGGATTTCTTAGCTCCCGATGAGCGCACAGTTCGGCGGAAAGTGTCGGCGATCTGGAAAGAAATGAGTGGCCGATAGGTCGGCTTAGTGACTGCGCCGGGCGGACACGAGCGCCGCACCGAGCAAGACAATGCCCAGTATGACTTTCAACGTTGCCGATGGAGCGAAGGCGGCAAGGCTCGCTCCAATAGCTGCACCAACAATCGATCCAAGCGCCATAGGCAAAGCGATGCCCGTCACGGCTTCACGTGCCGGCAAGCGTCCGACAGAGCGGTAGCGGAAGAGCCCTGCGGTGACGATTACGAGCGAGATCATCAGGCTCGCTGTTCCCGCGACTTTGATATCGAGGCCGTGACAGAACACGAGCGTAGGAATCAGCAATTCGCCGCCAGCTACTCCAAGAAGGGTAGCAATGACGCCGATCACGAACCCCATGCCGACGCTCAGCACAACCCTCGTAATCCCTCCTTGGGGAAACGGGACGCTGAAACCTTCAGTGACGAAGCCTTCAAGAATAAGCAGTGCGCCGATCGTAACAAGCAGGACGACGATCGCTTTATGAAGTGTTTCGTTCGACAATCGCGCGACGAGACCACCGGCAAAAAGCGCGGCCAATAATCCTCCGACTGCCAGCGCGACAATGTCCGAGACGTTGTGCGCAAGCGGCGCAAGTGACAGCGACCCTCCGCGGAAGATGAGAGCGGACGCGAGGGTGGCAAGCGAAATCACCGCGTTGAGCGGAATCACCTCCCGCGCGCTAAGGCCGAATCGCCGCATCAGAACAGGGATGCGGAACTCGCCGCCACCGAGGCCAACCAGCCCACCAAGCAGGCCGACTGGCAAACCCCATGCTGCGGCTTCGATCGGCTTTTGATTCAAGGGCCGTTCTCCCGGCCGCCTTCGGGGTCGGCGTCCCTGTCCATGATATGTATGCCGTCGGGCATCAGCGCGATCGTGACGGTCGAACCTACGCCGAGTCCGGTCCTGCGCGCGTAGTGCGCCGGCAATGTCATCGCAAGGACGGGAGCGTCGGCGCCTTCGAGTATGACGGTCACCGACAGGCTTTCGCTCAACTGGACGAGATCCCGGATCGTCCCGGCGAAGCGATTAGGCGTCGTGTCGGCTTCATTGAGATCGGTGCGGCTCAAGAGCACCTGCGATCCAGGGATCGCCCAGGCGATCATCGTTCCACATTGACGGGCATCTGTGCGCATGGCCTCAACGCGGCGTCCGTTCCAGTCGAGCAAAGTTCGCGCGCTATCAGTGTCGACGACCCGGGCCTCAAACAGGTTCTTGAGATCGACCAGCCGCGCCGCCTTCACACTCGCCGGTCTTGCCAGGACATCGCGCGGCGTCCCGGTTTGGAGGATCGTTCCCCGATCGAGGAGGCACATGCGGTTTGCAATTCGCGCCGCTTCGTCGAAATCATGAGTGACGAACATGATGGGGATCGGGAAGGCACGACTGAGCTCCCGAAGTTCGGTGTAAAGTTTCTGGCGCGTCACCCGATCAACGGCCGAAAACGGTTCGTCTAGGAGCAGTACATCCGGGTCGCGCGCCAGCGCACGAGCCACCGCTACGCGTTGCTGTTGCCCGCCGGAGAGTTCGGCGGGCCTCCGACCTTCGAGGCCGGTCAGATGGACGAGATTGAGAAGTTCACCGCTGCGGGCGGTGCGCGCCTCGCGCGGAAGATGGCCGAGGGCCGCAGCGACATTGCCGAGGGCTGTCATGTGGGGAAACAGAGCGTAGTTCTGGAAGACCAGCCCGGCGCGCCGCCGGTGCGGCGGCACGTCGATCTTCCTCGCCGTATCGAGCCACGGTGAGCCTTTGACCGTCACGCGACCTTCGGCAGGGCGATAGAGGCCGGCGATGGTTCGCAGGATCGTCGACTTTCCACTACCCGATGGCCCGACCAGAGCGAGCACGTCCCCGGCGTAGCAGGAGAATTCGACATCGAGCGGGATTGGCGTTGTCTGCTTCAGGCTTACCGCGAGGGTCTCATCAACCATGACGCCGTCCGACATTCGACGACAGCCGATAGGTCAATCCGAGCGCCGCCAGTGACATCACAAGCAGCGCAGCTGCCATGATGCCGGCGCTATGCGTATCGAAGGCCTGGACGCGGTCGTAGATTGCGATGGCGACAGTCTTGGTCTCGCCCGGGATGGACCCGCCGATCATCAGTACAACGCCGAACTCGCCAAGGGTATGAGCGAACGTCAGCACCATTCCCGTAACGATGCCTTGCCATGCCAACGGCAGGTCGATCCGCAAAAGAACCTGCCACGGTGACAATCCCGAGACCGCCGCGGCTTCGCGGATTTCAGGGGCGATGGCTTCAAAAGCCCGCTGCATCGGCTGGATCGCGAAGGGGAGATTCACGATCACCGAAGCAAAGACCAAGCCTTCAAACGAGAAAACAAGATTGTGCCCGAATGATGATCTCCAGAACTGACCGATGGGTGTGGCGCCGCCCACACTGACCAGAAGATAATATCCGACGACCGTTGGCGGCAGCACCAGCGGCAACGCGAACGCGGCCTCGACGAATCCCTTCCCGGAAAACCGACCGTAGGCCAGCCATCGGCCAATCAGAAGGCCGATGGGCAGTAGTATTGCGAGTGTGAAGAGGCCCAGCTTGATGGAAAGCCAGAGGGCAGTCCAATCCATCTGAGATCAGCCTTCTTCCCCCGGAAGAAGAAAGCCGTAACGCTTGAACACTGCGCGGGCGGGCGGCGACTGCACATAGGCGAAAAACGCCTTCGCATCGTCGTTGGCATTGTTCAACAGCACCATCTGTTGGCGCAGGGGCTTGTGGTTCTCGGCCGGAATGACGGCGTAAGTTCCGAGCGCTCCAATCTGCGGCGCGAGGGCAAGTGACAACGCAAAGATTCCGCCCTGCGTCGAGCCCGAGGTTGCAAACTGAGCGGCCTGACTGACGTTCTCGCCCAGCACCAGCTTCGGCTGCACTGCATTCCAAAGGCCCAACGTCCTGAGCGTTTCCTCTGCGGCGCGGCCATAGGGCGCGTGCTCAGGATTGGCGATCGCGAATTTCGTGATCCGTCCATCCGCCAGCGCAGCTTTCAAATCGGAGAGTGCTGGATCAGGTTTCCAGGTCGCTCCTGTTGGCGCGAACAGGACCACCCGGCCGATGGCATAGAGGGTGCCGCGATCGAGCGTCAGCCCCTTATCGGCGAGTTCAAAGACGAAGCCTTCGTCGGCAGACATGAACATCTGGAAGGGCGCGCCTTGAATGATCTGCGTCTTGAAGTTGCCTGATGATCCGTAGGTTGGAACTACGACTTTCCCAGTCTCGATCTTGAAGGTCGCGATCACCTCATCGAGCGCGAATTTCAGATCGGACGCAGCGGCGATGCGTGGCGTGTTGTCCTGGGCATTCGCGGGAGAGAACGTCGCCAAAGACAGGCCCAGAATGAAAATGGACAGGCGCGCAAGACGGTGCAGTTGAGCGGACAAGGTTGGTGCCATGAAAATCTCCATTCGATATAGCCACTGAACTATATCGAACTTTGAGCAGCCCCGCCATAAAATTCATCTGATACGCTAAGGGTTTGCCAGTGCCGCCAAAGTGGCGAGGGCTGCTTCGGCAGCAGACGAAGCATCGCGCTCGGCTTCGCGATAGGCGGCAAGCACTGCCTTGCCCGTGTCAGTTAGATGAGCGCCGCCGCCCGCCTTCCCGCCCTTGACGGAGATGACCAGCGGCTCACGGAAATAGCCGTTCATCGTATCGATCAGATACCAAGCACGCTTGTAACTCATCCCCATGCGGCGACCGGCTGCGGCGATGGAGCCGGTTTCCTCGATCGCCTGCATAAGATCTGCCTTGCCGGGACCGAGGAGCGTCCCAGCCTTCATCACGATACGAATTGTCAGGCGCGGGTTTGATTCACTCATAGGAAGCAAGGATGGGTCGGGTCCCAAAATCTTGCAAGCGATGGAGTTGATTGGACCTTGGTCGATCCAGCGATTACGCCGCTTCTTCCCGGACCAGCCTCGGCTTCGCCCGCAGCATATCGCCGACCTGTTCCAGCCCGGCGCGCAAGGGATCGTCGAGCAGGTGGGCGTAGCGCTGTGTAGTCTGAACCTGCGTATGGCCGAGGAGCTTGCCGATCATCGGCAGCGTCATGCCGCCCGAAACGAGCAGCGACGCGAAGGTGTGGCGCAGGTCGTGGATGCGGACGGCGGGCAGATCGGCCTTCGCCCGGACATCCTCCCAGAACCGCTTGATGTCCTGAAGCGGCTTGCCTTCGGCCTTGCCCGGAAACACCCATTCGCAATCTTCGGGCACGCGCAGCCGGATAGTGCGCAGCAGCGCGGCGGCGGAAGCGCTGATCGGCGCGCGATGCAGACGGCGCTGCTTCGTGGTGGCTGCGGGTTTGATCCAGACGGCGGCGTCGAGATCGAATTGATCCCAGCGCGCGTTCAGGACTTCGCCGCGCCGCGCGCCCGTGAGAAGGATCAACCGCACCGCATCGGCGGCGCGCCGGTTCGGATGGGCATCGAGCGCGGCGGATAGCCGCCCGATTTCATCGGTGGAGAGATAGCGGTCCCGGGGCGCTTCGGCATTCCGAGCGAAACCGGCGGCGGGGTTGTCAGTTCGGATGCGCCAGCGGATCGCAAGGTTGAACATCTTGCGCAGGATTTCGCCGATGCGGTTCGCCCGCACCGGCGTCGGCTTGCGGCCTCGTTTTCCCGGCGTGCCACTGGCGATCTGGCGCAGCAGCCGATCAACATCATCAGGCTGGATCTCCGCCACTTTGCGCGGTCCCCAGGCGGGCTCGACCAGCTTGCGCAGCATCGACGCCTGATCGTCTCGGTTGCGCTTCGCAAGCTTGGCGGCGTGTTCTTCCAGATAACGGTCGATCAGTTGCCGAACGTTCGGCGACTCCCGAGCCTCGTCCCGTTCGGCCATAGGATCGCGGCCCTGATCGATCTCGCGCTTGAGGCGCTTGGCCTCTTCCCGGGCGGCGGTGACCGACCAATCCGGCCATGCGCCGATGGTGAGACGGCGTTCCCGCGCCTCGATCCGATAGGTCAGGATGAAGGCGCGCGTGCCGCCGCTGGTGATGCGCACACCGAAGCCGACCACCTCCTCGTCATAGACGATGATGTTCTTCTGCTTCGGCTGAAGCCCTTTCACGCTACGTTCGGTTAGATGCGCCTTCATGACTTCGACCCTTTCCGCAGCACTGAGCCGCGGTCGTTTCCGGTCAGCAAGATGCTCTCGGCGGGTCTCCCAATGAATGGCGGGAACGGGCGCAATCAGGGCCGAAAGCCAACATGCGGAGATTGATCTCGGGCTCTCGGCCTTAAGCAAAGCTTTCGTGTCCGCACTGTGTCCGTCGGCTTCCGTGCCTCGAACGGATGTTCGCGCCGTATTCCGCCGTCGAATGCGCGCGACGAAAAAAGCTGCCGATCCGGTGAGCGCGCATTCTCGAATCGGACCTGAACGACGCCGATGGCGAAATCCGAATGACATCAAACTGTTATGAAAGGTGTTGCGTTTGCGAACAGCGGCGCATACAAGCGCGGTTCTCAGTGACGCGGGGTGGAGCAGCCCGGTAGCTCGTCAGGCTCATAACCTGAAGGCCGCAGGTTCAAATCCTGCCCCCGCAACCACGCCGGACCATGTGTCCAGAAAAAAGACGCCCCCTCGGGGCGTCTTTTTTTTGGCCCCGCCGCGCCCCGGCGGCCGGAGATGGACATCGGCGGCCGATGAAGGCAGTAGATCGAGGCACGTGACGCGGGGGAATCGGCGATG
>JBGTLX010000722.1:0-4975 GCA_041743855.1 Rhizobiaceae bacterium
GGTGTCCCGGCGGCGATGCATCACTGGCATAAATCACAGCAATCAGAAAAATTCATTGGCGCAACTGCTTGGACCAGCGTTACCAATTGCTGGTCCAGAAATGCGACTGTATGCGCAGGGAGCGAGCCGTGACACAGCGAAGCGACGCAGCGATATGGTCGGGCTTGTTCCGCATCTCGGCGGAATCCGGACAGACCCTGCAGGCCCAGATCAGACAGGCGATCGTCGCCGCCATTCTCGACCGCCAGATTGCGGCATCGATGCCCCTGCCCTCCTGCCGGATCCTCGCGGAAAAGCTTGGCGTGGCGCGTGGCACGGTGGTGCTGGCGTTCCAGCAACTCGTCGATCAGGGCTTTCTGGTGGCGCGCGAGCGGCGCGGGCACTTCGTCAATCCGGAGGTGCTCGCCACCCCGGCCAAACCGCACCATAAGACGCCAGACAACGCCAACGAGATCGACTGGAAGGCGCGCCGGCAGATCGCCGCCAGCGACATGCCGCGTCCGGCCCGACAGGAAAACTGGATAAAATCCTCCTACCCGTTCGTTTATGGCCAGTTCGATCCGGCGCTTTTCCCGACCGCCGAATGGCGCGAATGCAACCGGATGGCGCTGGCGGTGCTCGAAATCCGCAACTGGGCGGCCGACATGGTCGACCGCGACGACCCGTTGCTGATCGAGCAGATCCAGGCGCGGCTGTTGCCCCGGCGCGGCATTTTCGCCAATCCGGACGAGATCATCGTGACGCTCGGGGCGCAAAACGCGCTCTATATGCTGGCCACGCTATTGATGACCAAAGGCTCGAAAGTGGCCATGGAAGACCCCGGCTATCCGGACGCCCGCTCAATCTTCCGGCTCGCCGGCGCCGACATCCACGCCACGCCCGTCGACAGCCAAGGCATTGTAACGTCAGCGATTCCAGCCGACGCAGGCTTCGTCTTCACGACACCGAGCCATCATTGCCCGACCATGGTGCCGCTGTCGGCCGAGCGGCGTCAGGAGCTTCTGGCGCGCGCCATCCGCCACAACCAGATCGTCATCGAAGACGGCTACGACAGCCAGTTGCTGGACGACGCGCCGCAACAGGCGCTGAAGAGCCTCGATCGCTCCGGCCGCGTCGTCTATGTCGGCTCGATGTCGAAGACGCTCGCGCCAGGGTTGCGGCTTGGCTACATCGTCGCCTCCGCCGGGCTGATCTCCGAACTCAGGGCGCTGCGCCGTTTCATGCTGCGCCATCCGCCTGCCAACAACCAGCGAGCCGTGGCGCTGTTTCTCTCGCTCGGCCACCACGAGGCGCTGGTGCGAAGGCTGTCATCGGCCTTCGACGAGCGGCGCAAGCGGCTGGTGCAGGCGATTTCGGCGTTCCTGCCGGACTGGCGCTCGACCGATTCGGCAGGCGGCACCTCGCTTTGGCTCGAAGGGCCGCGCGGCACGGATTCGCGAAACCTCGCCGAAGCTGCCGCAGCGCGAAGCGTCATCATCGAGCCCGGCGATCGTTTTTTCGATCGTGCCGACCAGCCGACGCGCTTCATGCGGCTCGGCATTTCGTCGATTGCGTTGCAGCATATCGAACCCGGCATCAGGGAACTGGCGACAGCTGCGGGCCGCCGGCCGGCGGCTGCCTGACCTAACCGGAGACGCGTAGTCTCTGGTCCCATCCGGCGGTAGGCAGTGGCCCTATTTGCGCGCAAGTGCCGTTGCATAGTCGCGGCCGAATGGATGATGTTGGGCGTGGGTCAAGGCCAGCGCGCCTGTTCTGACAAAAGGATCTTTGGATGCCGATCACGCTAGAAAAGCCAGACGAGATCGCGGACAAAAACTCGCGGCGCTCCGGTGGACGCGAAGCGCGACGCGCCATGCGAGCGGCGCCGCTCGCCGACGATGTCCGCCCGATCCGGCCCGGTCTCGAGGGCGGGCGCTATAAGCCGATATCCGACAATGACCTCGAACGCATTCACGAGGCCGTGCTGACGCTGCTCGAGACGGTCGGTTTCGCCAATGCCATCCCCTCCTGCATCGAGGCGCTGACCCGCATCGGCGTGACCCATCATGACGACGGTAGGTTGCGCTTTCCGCGCGCGCTGGTCCTCGACACGATCAAAATCGCGGCCCGTAATTTCACGCTGCACGGGCAAGACTCAAAGCATGACATGCTGATCCAGGGCAAGCGCGTGCATTACGGAACCGCCGGGGCGGCGGTGCATCTGGTCGATGTCGAGAAGCACGAATACCGAGAATCGCTGCTGCAGGACATCTACGACGCCGCCCGGCTGGTCGAAGGGCTCGACAACATCCATTTCTTCCAGCGGCCGATGGTGCCGCGCGACATTCCCGATCCGCTCGACATGGATTTCAACACGCTCTATGCCTGCGTCTCGGGTACGTCCAAGCATGTCGGCACCTCGTTCACTGTCCGCGAAAACGTCCAGCCCGCGCTGGAAATGCTTTATGCGATTGCCGGCGGCGAGGAGAATTTCCGCGCCCGGCCGTTCGTGTCCAACTCCAACTGCTTCGTCGTGCCGCCGATGAAATTTGCCGAGGATGCCTGCGGCGTGCTCGAAGCCTGCGTCGATGGCGGCATTCCGATTCTTTTGCTTTCGGCCGGCCAGGCTGGCGCAACCGCGCCGGCGGCGATCGCCGGCGCCGTGGTGCAGGCGGTGGCGGAAGTGCTTGCCGGTCTCGTTTACGTCAACGCGCTGAAGCCTGGCCATCCGGCGATTTTTGGCACTTGGCCATTCGTTTCCGATCTGCGCACCGGCGCGATGTCGGGCGGCTCGGCCGAGCAGGCAATCCTGACCGCCGCCTGCGCGCAGATGGCGCAATTTTACGATCTGCCAGGCGGGTCCGCAGCCGGTATGTCGGATTCGAAGATGCCCGACATCCAGGCCGGCTATGAAAAGGGCATCACCAATGTGATGGCCGGATTGTCGGGGCTGAACCTTGTCTATGAATCAGCCGGCATGCACGCCTCGCTGCTGGGCTTCTGCCTGGAAAGCCTGATCATCGACAACGACATGCTGGGTCATTGCCTGCGCTGCGTGCGCGGCGTCGAGGTGAGCGACGCCGCGCTATCGATCGATACGATCGCCGAGGTCTGCATGAAGGGACCGGGTCATTATCTCGGCAACGAGCAGACGCTGCGGCTGATGCAGACGGAGTATTTCTATCCGGCCATCGGCGACCGCTTTTCGCCCAAGGAATGGAACGAGAAGGGCAAGCCAGACATCCTTAGCCGCGCCATCGCGGAAAAGAAGCGCGTCCTGGCTGAACGGTTTCCCCGCCATGTTTCGAGAGCTATCGACGACAGCTTGCGCGCGCGGTTTGCCAACATCATGCTTCCAAGGAGCGGTATGGGCGGCTAACCCCCCCAAGCTCGCCTAGCGGCAAATCGTCAAGAGCCTGCTGCCGCGAACCTGAACGCTGCAGCTTCCCTGCATCTTTGGGACGTCCAGCCTCTCCCGTCCGGCCTGGTTTTGGCGACGGTCTTCCGCGCGAAACTGCTGCTGCTGATTCTGATAATCGCGCCTGCGCTCCCGGCTTTCGAGGATTTGCAGGTCAATCTGATTAACACGGTTCAGATCGCTGCCGCCGCTGCCGATCGGAATGTCGATGGCAAAGGCGGGCGAGCTAGCCATGACCGTCGCCAGCATTGAGAGCGAAGCCAAAGCCGACAGCGCAAAAATTCGGGCCAACCGCATCTCACTCTCCTTTCCGCGTTGTCTCGATCCTTAAAGTAATGCTTTTCAGCGGGCATGCCACAAAACACGCATCAAAAAAATGTCAGTTCCGCGCACACTGCGGGCTGCATTGAAGGCGTCCGAGATTTCGTCCTCGCGGTCGGCGGCATGGGATCGTCTTTTCATGTCAAAATTCTTCTGGCTGGAGTATGGGCGCGCGGAACCGTCGACCCGAGCGCAAAGGATCGGGAAGCCGACGCATGGACCGCGCCCTCGTTTTTTATTTTATGCGGCGCGACCCATGCGTCCGCCGGCGTTCTTGACTCACCTCAGGGACGGCATTTTCGCCGCCACTCCCTCGGTCGAGGCCCGGATCTGAGGGCTCATCACCCAGCCGCGCTACCGAAGCGCTGCCGACCCGGCGCCGCCGCCCTCCCCGTTCGGACCTATGAAAGGTCCACTGGACCTTTCATTTCGCCTGCGGCGAACCAGTCCTTCAACCCCGGTCCGGACCGGGGTTCCCGTGAGGGCGATGGAGGGAGAATAAGGGAGGTTTGGGAGGCGGGGATAAAACGGGGGTGAAAAAATACGCCACTTTATCTCTCCCCCTTGTGGGAGAGAAAGTGATTTCAACATGTTAGCCGAGCTTTTCGCGAAGGATAAATGTTAGAAATCGCAAGAGAGGGGATCGGTTTATCCCCGGTGAGGACCCCCTCTCTTGCAATTTCTAGCACTTAGTTCGTTGAACGGCCTTCGGCCTGCTCACTAAGATGCTGAAATTGCTTTCTCCCCCACCAAGGGGAGATAACGCGCACCGCCGCTTCGGCAGCGGTTGCGCTGCCATAGGTGACCGCGCTATCCACGAAGCTACAGGGGAATGGACATTGGCGACATTAACGCTCCCGAGCGCCGTTGCCGCCTATGGCTTGGCGGTTAAAGCAAAACTGTCCAACGCGGCCATCCACGGCGCGCCGGAAGACCAGTTGCGCAATCCGCTTGAAATCCTGCTGCGCGAACTGGCGGCACTGGCCGGTTTCGATCCGAAGCACGTGACGCTTGTTGGTGAGACAAGCCTGGCTGGCACCGGAACGAGGCCGGATTTCGCAGTCAGCATCAACAATGCGCTGATCGGTTTCATTGAGGTCAAGGCGCCCGGCAAGGGCGCCGATCCAAGGCGCTTCACAAATCCGCACGACAAGGCGCAGTGGCTGAAACTCAAGGCGCTACCCAACCTGCTCTATACCGACGGCGCCTCATTCAGCCTTTGGCGGAACGGAGAGCAAGAGGGCAAGCCTGTTCATC
>JBGTLX010000723.1:0-9579 GCA_041743855.1 Rhizobiaceae bacterium
CAGGATTCGCTGCCGCCCTATCCGGCGCTCGACGACATGCTTGAGTGCCTGGTCGAGAACGAGATGGACAATGACGAGATCGTGGCGCGCGGTCATGACCGCGAAACGGTCAACCGCATCGAGCATCTGCTCTACCTCGCCGAATACAAGCGCCGGCAGGCCGCGCCCGGCGTAAAAATCACCAGGAAGAATTTCGGCCGCGACCGGCGCTATCCGATCACGAACCGGTTTCGGGACCGGGGGTAGCGGGCTGCCTTTCTGCGAGAATCTCCGCTAGCTGGTGCGCAAATCCACAATCCGGCGGGCGCATTTCCTGAGCCAGGTCGCGGCGACAGACAGTGCACCCTGCCTGATGCGGCCCGAAGCCATGCGTTCGCCAAGCGCGTCGAGGTCGCGGATACGCGTGACATGTTCGGCGCAACCGCAGCCCTCGCCCAGCCCGACTTTCTCGTAGTAGAAGCGTTCGAAGCTATCGCGGCGCATTCCGATCCTCCCAACCTATTTTGCGGAAGATAGCACAGCTCGCCAGCGACGCACGCCCGCCGTATTTTCATCTCGTTCGGAATGCTTTATACGTCGGCAAAGGTGCGGGGGCGCGCCTTGTCAATCCCCGAACCATCCGGTACGCCCCACACAATGACAGTAACAGTACGTTTCGCACCGTCGCCGACAGGAAACATCCACATCGGCAACGCGCGCACCGCGCTCTTCAACTGGCTTTTCGCCATGAAGAACAGCGGCAAATTCATCCAGCGCTTCGACGACACCGATTTGACCCGCTCGAAGCAGGAATACGCCGACGCAATCCTCTACGACCTCAATTGGCTGGGAATCTTCCAGGACGCCACCGAGTATCAGTCCAGGCGCTTCGATCTCTATGAAGATGCCGTCGAGCGGCTGAAAAAAAAAGGCCTCCTCTATGCGTGCTACGAAACGTCGGAGGAACTGGATCTCAGGCGCAAGATTCGCCGCACGCGCGGGCAGCCGCCGGTCTATGGTCGGGAGGCGCTTGCGCTCACGCATCAGCAGATCGACGAGTATCGGGCCGATGGCCGCAAAGCGCATTGGCGGTTTCTGCTGCCGAATTTCACCGGTGACCCGTCCGAGCCGGAACGCACGGAAATTACCTGGAACGATCTGGTGCGAGGGGAAGAAACGGTTGATCTGGCTTCGCTGTCCGACCCCGTCCTGATCCGTGAGGATGGCACGTTTCTTTACACGCTGCCGTCGGTCGCCGACGATATCGACATGGCGGTCAGCCACGTTATTCGCGGCGACGACCATGTGACGAACACCGGCGTTCAGATCGCGCTTTTCAAGGCCCTGGGCGCGGAGCCGCCCGCCTTCGGCCACCACAATCTTCTGACCACCGCATCGGGCGAGGGCCTCTCCAAGCGTACAGGCGCCATGTCGATCTCAGGTCTGCGCGAATCGGGCATCGAGCCGATGGCGATCGCTTCGCTGGCCGTC
This sequence comes from Rhizobiaceae bacterium, assembly GCA_041743855.1. Classification (GTDB taxonomy): domain Bacteria; phylum Pseudomonadota; class Alphaproteobacteria; order Rhizobiales; family Rhizobiaceae; genus JBGTLX01. The sequence goes on from JBGTLX010000723.1 coordinate 1,471, forward strand.
CTCGTCGGCACGTCCGAGGATGTCACCGCCATGGCGACCATGTCGGACCTTGCCAGCCGGTTTGAACTCGACGCGACTTCTAAATCAGCTTCGAAATTCGATCCGGACGACCTGATAGGCCTGAACCGGGCCTTGCTTCTGCAGATGTCTTTCGCGGATGCGCGCGACCGTCTGGCCGCACTCGGCATTTCGGACGAGCATGCCGAGGATTTCTGGCTGGCCGTTCGCGGCAATCTGGAGAAACTCACCGACGCTGCCGGCTGGTGGCGCATCCTTCGGCAGGGACCCGAGGCCGAGCCGGAATTGTCGGATAAGGACAAGGAATTCGTTCGCCATGCTTTCGACCTCCTGCCGGAAGAGCCGTGGGATCGCAGCGTCTGGAAACGGTGGACGGATCAGGTGAAAGAGCAGTGCGGACGCAAGGGCAAGGCGCTGTTCATGCCGCTCAGGCTGGCGCTTACCGGCCTGGCCTCTGGGCCGGAGCTCGCAGATCTATTGCCTCTGCTGGGTCGGGAAGGAACGCTGGCCCGACGACCCTGACCTTCCTGTTTGCGGCTTCGCTGGCTGTGGCGGGGACTTTTGGGGATAGGCCGGCCTCGGCTTCCGCCCGCGGCTCAGGCGCTTCGACGATGCTCGTCCGGGCCGGTGGATTGCCAGCTATGATCTTGAAGTTTTTTGGTGCGCTGCAAGAGCAGCCCGCAGGGCGCTTCGCTCCTGGCTTTCGGTATAGATAGGCGGTGGGCAATTCCGAGTAGGGCGCCCCTGATATCGACGAAACCATGTCGGCCGGTTGCTCGCCGGCTGCACGGTGATGATAGACGCTTATGTCTGTTCCGGGGCAGCTCGCTTCACAATTTTTCTGATCGCGTCCGAAGTCGGCGGAGGAGACCGCTGCGGACATCGGGAAGAAATATCCGTCGCAGGTGCGGACGCAGAGCGTCCTGAATTCGCGCGCCGGGGCAGGGATCGGCACGAAAACCGAGCGCCCGCCGCCCGTCTCCTCCAGCGGGTCGGGCAGGCGCCTGACATGCAAGTCGTCGAGATCATCATCGATGCCTCGCCGCACAGTGCGTTCCGGCATGCCGCCGCCAAAAATCTGGTCCAACAGATCGGCGTTCCGATCGATGCCACGTGACTGGCTGTTGTCGGCGCTGGCTTCCTCGCGACAGCGATTGGCGTCGAGCGACGCCATGATCCGCGCACGCGTGCGGCTGGAACCTTTGCCGGCGACATCGCTGCGCTTGCGCTGAAGCGCTTCGAGATTGCGCTCCATTCGCTCAATTTTCGTGTTGAGGGCGCGGCATCCGGCAATTCCGTTTCCGAACAAGGAGCGGCCGCAGCCCGCGCTCTGCCTCCGGCCGAGCGCTTTCAGGAGCTGTTCGCGCTGTTTGTTGATGGCCAAGTCGTATTTCCTGACCTTCGCGGTGGAGCGCGGGTTGCCGCCTGCCGACGCCAGTTCCGCTTCGAGCTGCCGGCACAGGCGCGAAGCGGCAGCCGCGGATTGCGTCGACGTGGCGGCAAGCATGACGCCTACCGCGAGAAGGGTCACGATCCTCGTCAATCTGGTCAGTGCGGCGATCATGGGCCTTCGCATGTTCAGGCAGCATGGAAACGCTAAGCGGCAGAGATTAACGGTTTCTTCAGAAGGCCGCCAATCGCTGCCGACCTATATTCACTCCATCCTGGCGATTGCCTGCGCCCTGTGGGCTGCCTCGGCGACCGCCAGCGCGGTCATGTTGACCACCCCGCGCGACGTCACCGAAGGCGTCAATATATGGGCCGGCTTGTCGGTCCCGAGCAGTATCGGCCCGACATGCAGCGCATCCATCATCTGTTTGACCGTCGTCAGCGTGATGTTTGCCGAATCGAGGTTCGGGAAGACCAGCAGATTGGCTTCGCCTTTTAGCGTCGAATGGGGAAAGACGCGCTGGCGCAGCGACTCTGACAGCGCCGAGTCGGCGTGCATCTCGCCGTCGCATTCGAGGTCAGGCGCGATGCGCCGCAGGATTGCTGCCGCCTCGCGCATTTTGAGCGCGCTGGGCGAATCGCGAGAACCGAAATCGGAATGCGACAGCAGCGCCGCCTTCGGTTCGATGCCGAATCGGCGAATTTCTTCGGCCGCCAGCACCGTCATTTCGGCGATTTCTTCCGCGGTGGGGTCCACCGTCACATGGGTGTCTGTGAGGAAAATGATGCCGCGCTGCGAAATCAGCATCGACAGCGTGGACAAATCGTGATCGCGCACCCCGGCGCGCGGGCCGATGACCAGCGTCACATTGCGCAGATGCCGCGCGAAACGCCCTTCGAGGCCGCAGATCATCGCATCGGCGTCGCCGCGCTTCAGCGCAAGGGCCGCGATCACTGTCGGATCGGTGCGCACCATGATGCGCGCCGCTTCCTGCGTCACGCCGCGCCGCCCGGCCAGTTCGATCAGCAGATCGACGTAATGGCGGTAGCGAGGATCGTCCTCGGGATTGATCAGCTCGAAATCCGTGCCGGGCCGGATGCGCAGGCCATAGCGTTTCAGCCGCACATCGACGACATGCGGCCGCCCGATCAGGATCGGCTCGGCGATGCCTTCTTCGAGCACCACCTGCGCCGCGCGCAGCACGCGTTCATCCTCGCCATCGGCATAGATGACGCGCTTTGCTGCCGCCGCCTTGGCCGTCGAGAAGACCGGCTTCATCACCAGCCCCGACTTGAAGACGAAGCGGGTCAGTTTTTCGACATAGGCTTCCATGTCGGCAATTGGACGAGCCGCAACGCCGCTGTCGCAGGCGGCTTTGGCGACGGCCGGCGCGATCCGCAGGATCAGGCGGGGGTCGAAGGGCGAGGGGATCAGGAAGTCGGGACCGAAGGTCGGGGTCTCACCCGGATAGGCGCGCGCGGCCACATCGGAGGGTTCCTCGCGCGCCAAGGCGGCGATGGCCCGCACCGCCGCGGCTTTCATCTCCTCGTTGATGGCGCGCGCGCCACAATCCAGCGCCCCGCGAAAAATATAAGGAAAGCAAAGTACATTGTTTACCTGATTGGGAAAATCGGACCGGCCCGTGCAGATCATCGCGTCCGGGCGCGCCGCCCGGGCAAGTTCCGGCATGATCTCGGGCGTCGGGTTGGCCAGCGCCAGGATAAGCGGCTTTTCGGCCATGTGTTGCAGCAAATCGGGGCTCAAAACCCCCGCCGCCGAAAGCCCCAGGAACACGTCGGCGCCGGAAATCACATCGGCCAGGACGCGGGCGTCGGTGTCCTTGACGTATGGCTCCTTCCAGCGGTCCATCTCGTCCAGCCTGCCCTTGTAGGCGACGCCGAAGCGGTCGGTGACCCAGATGTTCTCGATGCGCGCGCCGAGCGAAACGAGAAGATTGAGGCAGGCAAGCGCTGCCGCGCCCGCGCCGGAGGTAACGATTTTGATGTCTTCGATGGTCTTGCCGGCGAATTCCAGCGCGTTGAGCACGGCGGCGGCGACGATGATGGCGGTTCCGTGCTGGTCGTCGTGGAAGACGGGTATCCCCATCATCGCCTTCAGCTGCTCCTCGACCTCAAAACATTCCGGCGCCTTGATGTCTTCCAGATTGATGCCGCCGAAGGTCGGTTCAAGCGCCGAAATCGTGTTGACCATCCGGTCGATCCCGGGCGCGTCGATCTCGATGTCGAAGACGTCGATGCCTGCGAATTTCTTGAACAGGACCGCCTTGCCTTCCATCACGGGCTTTGACGCCAGCGGGCCGATATTCCCAAGGCCCAGAACAGCGGAGCCGTTGGAGATCACCGCGACCAAATTGGCGCGGGCCGTATAGTCCGCCGCGAGCACTGGATTATCGCGGATCGCAAGGCAAGGGGCGGCCACGCCGGGCGAATAGGCCAGCGCCAGGTCGCGCTGGTTGCCCAGCGGCTTCGTCGCCTGAATCTCGAGCTTTCCCGGTATCGGGAATTTGTGAAAGAACAGCGCGGCCTCGTCGAGGTCGAACCGCGCATTCTTTTCCTTGTCCGTTTCCATTGCCGATCCGCTCCAGCTGCCTTTTAACTTAAGCTTCCGCTAGAATGCGCTGGTGTAAGATCCTCCATCGACAGGGATATTCTGTCCCGTCAAATAGCTGGCATGGACGGAGCACAGAAACGCGCAGATCTGGCCGAATTCCTCGGGCGTGCCCAGACGTTTCGCCGGTATATCGGCTGCTAGCCGCGCCCGCCGCGCCGCTCCTGCTACTGGATCCTCGACCGATCCCGGCTCATGGGGTCCGCGCAGGCGGTCGGTGTCCAGCTTGCCCGGAAGCATGTTGTTGATGGTCACGTTCTTGTCGGCAACGGTTCTGGCGACGCCGGAGAGAAACGATGTCAGGCCGGCCCGCGCGCCCGACGACAGATCCAGGCCCGAAATCGGCATATAGACCGAAATCGACGTGATGTTGACGATCCGGCCGAAGCCACGCTCAGCCATGCCGCCGATCACCGCTTGAATGAGCTCGATCGGGGTGACCATGTTCTGCGTCACGCCTTCCAGGATCGCTTTGCGGTCGAGCGCCTTGAAGTCGCGGAACGGTGGCCCGCCATTGTTGTTGACGAGGATGTCGGGGTTGGGACAGGCGGCCAGAAGTGCGGCCTGCACTTTCAGGTCGGACACGTCACCGACGATCTCGGTCACGGAAACGCCGAAGCGCTCGCGCAACTCCGTTGCCGTCGCCGCCAGTATTTTTGCATCGCGCCCGTTGACCACAAGGTCGCACCCGGCTTCCGCCAAAGCCAGCGCACAGCCCTTGCCCAGACCGCGACTCGATGCGCAGACGATCGCCTTTTTGCCGCGAATTCCGAGATCCATGGTTTGCCCCCTTTTGCTTTGTTCGGGTTTGAGTCTATAGCGCCGGCGTGTGCAATCGCAACCGCCAAGCCGCCTTTGAGTGGGTCGAAGCCCCGGCGAAGCAAAATCTGCTATCCCGCAAGCTTTGGTCCAGACGGTTCCGTTGCCTGTGCGTGCATGATATGCGTCCGCCGCGCCAAGTGGCGCCGCGGAATCATTGCCTTGCATGTCCCTGCCGCCGCTCGCGCCTGAACAACGCGTAAAACCGCCTCATTTCGAACTGCGCATCGCACTGATCTATGCCGCGCTGTTCATCCCGCTCGGCGTGCATCTGCCGTATTTCCCGTTTTGGCTGGAGGCGAAAGGATTTGACGCCGCGCAGATCGGCGTCATCCTGTCCGCGCCGATGTTCGTGCGAGTGGTCACCACGCCGCTCATTTCCGCGATGGCCGACCGCGCCAAAGACCGCGCCAATGTCTTCATCGCGCTCGCAGCGGCATCGCTGCTGACGTCGCTCGGCTATTTCCTGACCCCGGCCTACGCGGTCGTGCTGGGGGTGTCGCTTATCCTGACCATCTTCTGGACGCCCCATTCGCCGCTGGCCGATTCCCTCGCTCTGTCGGGAGTGAGGCGGTTCGGCTCCGACTACCCGAAGATGCGCATCTGGGGCTCGATCTCCTTTCTCGGCGCAAACCTCGTTGGCGGGCTGATCCTCGCATTCGCCGGGGTCGGCGCAGTGCCGGCAATGATCTCGCTCGGCCTCTGCGGTACGCTCGTCGCTGTGTGCTTCGCGCCGCGCCTTGGCGTCCCACGTCGAGCGTCGCCGCTTTCGGCCGTCGACATGCAGGAATCGGCTCCAAAACTGCTCAACCGCTACTTCCTGCTCTTCGTCGCGGGCGTCGGCGCACTGAACGGCAGCCATGGCTTCCTCTACGGTTTCGTCTCGATCTACTGGAAATCGATCGGGATCGACGAAACGCTCGTCGGCCTTCTTTGGGCCTGGTCGGTGGTCGCGGAAGTCGTCATCTTCTTTTTCTTCACCCGACTTTTCGGGTCGGTTTCGGCGACCATGGTTTTGGCCGTTTCAGGCGCTGCAGCCGTTCTTCGCTGGACCTTATATCCTTTGATCGGCCCGCTAGAGTTTGGGGTCCCGGGCTTTTTTGCACTCCAGACGCTGCATGCGCTGTCGTTCGGCCTGAATTTCATCGGGCTGCAGAAGCTCATCGCCGAGACGGTCGCCGAGCAACGCACCGGCGCCGCCCAAGGCGTCGCCTTTTTCGCCAGCGGCCTGTCCATGGCGGCAGTTACGCTTCTGTCCGGTCCGCTCTATGCCAGGTTCGGTGCGCAGGGTTTCTTCGCCATGTCGGGGGTCGCGTTACTCGGGCTGGTCCTGATTGCTCTCGCGGCGCGCTCAGCCCCAGAGCGCCGGTTCCGGCGGTGATACCAGCGAGCCCCGATAGACCAGCCCCGGCGACCTGTCTTGCGCCAGCAGCAAGGGTCCATCGAGATCGACGAAATCGGCGTCCTGCGCCAGAAGAACGGCCGGCGCCATCGCCAGCGACGTTCCCACCATGCAGCCAACCATGATTGAAAAACCCAGCTCGCGCGCCCGGTCGCGCAAGATCAGCGCGGCGGTCAACCCACCGGCCTTGTCGAGCTTGATGTTGACCGCGTCGTAGAGGCCGACGAGCCTGTCCAGGCCGCCTGCTTCGTGCACGCTCTCATCCGCGCAGACCGCGACCGGGCGGGCTATGTGGCGCAGGATTTCGTCCTTTCCTGCCGGCAGGGGCTGTTCGACCAGCGCTATGCCAAGTTCGGCGGCGACAGCGAGGTATGCGCGGATGGTGTCGTCGGTCCAGGCTTCGTTGGCGTCCAGTATGATCCTGCTCAAGGGTGCGGCCTCCGCCACGGCGCGCATCCGGGCGATGTCGCCCTGACAGCCGATTTTGACCTTCAGCAATGGACGCCAGCCATTGGCGCGGGCCTGCGCGGCCATCGCCTCCGGTTCGCCGAGCGACAGGGTAAACGCTGTCTGAAGCGCATGTGGACTGGTGATCCTCAACTGCTCCCGGACACTCTTCCCGGCAATCCTGGCCTCCAGATCCCACAGCGCGCAATCGACGGCGTTCCGCGCCGCGCCCGCTTTCATGGCGTCCAGCAATCCATGCCGATCCAGGCCTGCGGCAACTTTGCCGGCAATCGACTCTATCGACGCGCGAACGCTCTCCATGGTTTCGTAATAGCGCGCATACGGGACGCATTCGCCCCGTCCGACTTTGTCGCCTTGGACGATCGTGCAGGTCAGCACATCGGCAACGGTCTTCGACCCACGCGAGATGGTGAAGGTCCCGGCGATCGGAAAGCGCACCGCTACAACCGAAAGGACACGATCCATGTTTTTCTGCTCCGCTTTCGCGCTGTGTCCTTCCGGGAAAGTGACAGTTCCAGCATGACAGGCTAAGAACTGGCGGCATGTTGACCGACGCCACCCAGGAAGCAAGCGGGCCAGCCGCCAAGAATATGGGCCAAGCCCCGCGCGTCGAAAGGCGCGACGGCGACGGCGCGGCGAGCTATGCGCTGTCCGGCATCTGGACGACCAGGACCATCGCGTCGGTGGACGCGGAGATGCGGGCGATTTCCGAAACCGCCGGCTCGGGGGCTTTTGATCTCGATCTGTCGGCTGTCGAAAAGCTGGACACTGCGGGCGCTTGGCTGATCGAACGGCTTGTCGCGGCGAATCAGACAAAGGGCATCGAGACAAGGCTTGTGGGGCTCAGCGAAGCGGGCTCCATCCTTCTCAACGCCGTCAGTGAGGCGTCTCGCCGCGACGATGGTGAAAAACCGCCACGTCGTCAGGGAATTCTGGTCGGGTTTCTGTCCTTCATCGGCGAACGCGTTTATGAAACGCGCGACGACTTGCTCGCCTCGCTGAATATTCTCGGGGCAACGGTTCGCGGTTCGCAGATGAAGCTCGGCCGCGGCCATGGCGTCAATCTTGCCGCCATATTCAGCCAGATCGACGCCATGGGCGTGGGCGCGATCCCGGTCGTGGTGCTGATGTCGGCGATTGTCGGCGCGATCGTGGCGCAGCAGGGCGCGTTCCAGCTTTCCTATTTCGGGGCCGACATATTCGTTGTCGATCTCGTCGGCGTCCTGGTCTTGCGCGAACTCGGCGTGCTGATGACGGCGATCATGATCGCCGGCCGCTCCGGCAGCGCGATCACCGCGGAAATCGGCTCGATGAAGATGCGCGAAGAGGTCGACGCGCTGACAGTCATCGGGCTCAACCCGATCGGTGTGCTGGTGTTTCCACG
>JBGTLX010000724.1:0-2751 GCA_041743855.1 Rhizobiaceae bacterium
GGCGGCCGCGACGCCTTCATCGGCGCGGTGCACCGGCTGGCGATGCGGCTCGACGACCGCATCGAGTTGGTCGCCGGCGCGCTGTCGTCGGACCCGGAACGATCAAAACTGTCGGCGGCCGATATCGGCATCGCGGCCGACCGCGCCTATTCCGACTATCGTGAGATGGCCAAGGCCGAGGCAGACAGACAGGATGGCATCGAGGCGGTGGTCATCGTCACGCCGAACCATCTTCACGCGCCGGTGGCCAGAACCTTCCTCGACGCCGGCATCGACGTGATCTGCGACAAGCCGCTGTCGGCGACGCTTGCCGAGGCCGAGGATCTGGCGCGGCGCGCGACGGCGAGCGGCTTGGTCTTCGCGGTGACGCTGAACAACACCGGCTATGCCATGGTGCGCGAGGCGCGCGCCATGGTCGCGTCGGGGGCGGTCGGAAAAATCAGGATCGTGCGCGCCGAATACATTCAGGACTGGCTGACGCTGCCGATCGAGGCCGACGGCCACAAGCAGGCTGAATGGCGAACCGATCCGGTGCGCGCCGGGCGCTCCGCCTGCCTCGCCGACATCGGCGTGCATGCGTATAACCTCGCGCATTTCGTCGCCGGCCTGACGCCCGACGCGGTGGCGGCGGATCTGACCACCTTCGTGCCCGGCCGCAGGCTCGACGACAACGCCCATGTCCTGATGCGCTACGCAGAGGGCGCGCGCGGCGTGCTGATCGCCAGCCAGGTTTCGCCCGGCAATTACAACCGGCTATCGCTGAAAATCTACGGCGAGAAAGCGGGGCTCGAATGGTACGCCCATGAGCCCGAAATTCTGCATTTTGCAGCCCTCGGCGAGCCGCAGCGCATATTGACGCGTGGCGGGCCGGGCGTCGGTGTGGCCGCCTCGTCTGTCTCGCGCATGCCGGCCGAGCACCCGGAAGGCTATGTCGAGGGTTTCGCCAATCTCTACCGCGACGCCGCCGCGCTGATTTCGGCGCGCCGCAGCGGCCAGACGCCGGATGCGGCGCTGGTGACAGCGGTCCCCAATGTCCATGACGGGCTGAAGGGCATGCGCTTCATAGAAGCCGCTGTGAATTCCCACGAGAACGGAGGACTGTGGACAGAGCTTGCATCGTGAACGCCCAATCCGCTACGGAAGATCATCCAGACATCAACATGGGAGGAATGACATGAAAATGCTCGTGAAACTGGGCCTCGCCGCGCTTGCGGCCGGACTTTCGGCAAGCGTCGCGATGGCGCAGGACAAGTCCTACACGATCGGCGTCTCGAACACCGTTCAAGGGAATGGCTGGCGCGAGGAGATGATCTGCGCGATCAAGGCGCAGGCGCTTGCGTCGGGCAAGGTCGACAAGCTGAACATCGCGCACCGCAACACCGACGCCGCCGGCCAGCTTGAAGACCTGCGCAACCTGATCAGCGCCAAGGTCGATGCGATCGTCGTCAATCCGGCCGATCCGGCGGGCATCCAGTCGGCGCTGGCGGAAGCCACCGCGGCGGGCATCGTCGTCGTCGCCGTCGACCAGGCGGTCACCGAGCCATCGGCCTATATCATCTCCAACAACCAGGAACAGTACGCCTATCTCGGGGCCAAGTGGCTGTTCGAGCAGATGGGCGGCAAGGGCAATGTCGTCTACATGCGCGGCGCGGCCGGCGCATCGGCCGACAGCGATCGCGACAAGGGTTTCAAGAAGGCGCTCGCCGAATTCCCGGACGTTAAGGTCGCCCAGGAGACGTTCACCGGCTGGCAGCAGGATCAGGGCAAGCAACAGATCCTCGACTACATCGCGACCGGCGTGCCGTTCGAGGGCATCTGGACCTCGGGCATCGACAACGTGATCGTCGACGCGCTGGTCGAGAGCCAGGCGACGCTCGTGCCGGTGGTCGGCGCGGACAATGCCGGCTTCGTCGGTCAGCTGAACTCCGTCGAAGGGCTGAAGGGCGCCGCGGTGACCAACCCGGGCTCGATCGGCGGCGCGGGCGTGACGCTCGCATTGCAGATCCTCGACGGCCAGAAGCCCGCCCAGCAGACCGTGCTTGTCGAGCCGGCGCTTTGGGAGAACGTCACCGAGGAGGGTAAGGCCACGCTGAAGGCCGCGGCCGATCCGTCGCTGTCGCCCGAATGGCCGGTTTCGATCTCGATCGATGACTGGACGACCTACACCAAGGAACAGATCGTAGCCTGCAAGGGCCCCGGCGAGTAAGCTTCCGGCCAGAACCAGAGTAAGGACGGCGGGCATGTCGCCTGCCGTCCCCAATCAGACAAAGCAGACAAGGCGCAATTGACGGCGAACCCGATCCTCGACGCCACCGGGGTGGCGAAAAACTACGGCGCCGTGGCCGCGTTGAAAAACGCGTCGCTGTCGGTGTTGCCGGGCGAGGTGCATGCGCTGATGGGCGCCAACGGCGCGGGCAAGTCGACGCTCGTCAAGATCCTGACGGGCGCCATACGGCACGACGCCGGGCGTATCTTGGTGCGCGGCAAGGCGCATGACGTGCGCTCCCCGGCGGATGCGCGCAAGGCTGGCCTCGTTTCCGTCTATCAGGAGCCGTCGCTGATCCCCGATCTCGACGTGCTCTCCAATCTTCGCCTGACCCAGACGCCGGTCGAGCCTTTCCGCGACTGGGTGCGCGAACTCGGCGTGCCGGATCTCGACCTTCGCGACACAGCGCGCGACATTCCGCTGGCCATCCAGCGCGTGCTCGATCTGGCGCGGGCGCTGGCGATCGAACCCGAAGTTCTGCTGCT
>JBGTLX010000725.1:0-7710 GCA_041743855.1 Rhizobiaceae bacterium
CCGCCCGGCTGGCGCTGACCCACGGCATCGCCTGCAACGCGGCCGGCGGCAGCCACCATGCGCGGCGCGCTCAGGGCGCAGGGTTCTGCACCTTCAACGATGTCGCGGTGGCTGCTCTGACTTTGCTGGCGGAGGCCGCGGTGCAGAAAATTCTGATCGTCGATCTCGACGTGCATCAGGGCGACGGAACGGCCGACATCCTAAACCTGGAGCCCCGCGCGTTCACCTTTTCCATGCATGGCGACCGCAACTATCCGGTCCGCAAGATCGCGTCCGACCTCGACCTCGCGTTGCCCGATGGAACCGGCGATGCCGCCTATCTCCGCAACCTCAGTGAAACGCTGCCGCTGCTGTCGGGAAATTGGGATCTCGTCTTCTACAATGCCGGCGTCGATCCGCACGCCGACGACCGGCTCGGGCGGCTGGCCTTGACCGATGAGGGCCTGAGGGCGCGCGACCGCATGGTTTTCTCGCATTTCAGAAGGCTCGGCGTCCCGGTCTGCGGCGTCATCGGCGGCGGCTATTCGACCGACATCGAGGCGCTTGCGGCAAGGCACGCCATCCTGTTCGAAGTGGCGGCGGAATTCGCCTCAAAACCTGACTTGACGCCTATTTCCGGTAGCTGAACAGCCGCAGGATGATGAAGGCCGGGATCACGATGGCCGCGCCCAGCAGGAAATAGCCGAAGAAGCGTTCCAGCGCCGAAAAGCCCATGTTCCACAGGTCGAGAAAGAAATAACGGATGCCGTCGAGCACGTCGAAAGGCGACCAGCCGAAGGCGCTCATGACGAGGCCGACCAGAAACGAGACGACGATCAGCTTCAGAAGGACCCGAAGCGGGCTGTCGCCCAGAAAGCGCGTCATTGCCGACACCATGATTCTCCCGATCTCTTGCGTCGAGATACGCATTCGAACGCCGGCCTTCAAGCCGAACCGACGAATGGACAGCCAGACCACCGCTTTGCGAGTTGCCTGCCGCCGCCGAGCCATGGTATCGGTCGGTCCGCGCGGGTATGATGTAATGGTAGCTTGTCAGCTTCCCAAGCTGATCGCGCGGGTTCGATTCCCGCTACCCGCTCCACTTGCCCCACAAGGGTTTTCGCCTGATTTCGAGAGTGCCCAAAACCCAAGTTTTACAGCTTGTTTACAGGCGCTGTTCACTTTCTGGCCTCGTCGAGGTTTCGAATGCGCTCCTTGATCGCTGCCTTCCGGCCGACATAGCGGCGGATGATGCGAGCGACGCTCGCTTCCTCCCAAGCCATGATCTCGGCGATTTCCCGCTCGAAAAAGCCAGCATTGTAGAACCTGGTGGCCCCTGTGCCGCGGAGATCGTGGAAATGGAGCTTGGTGCCGCCCGGCCATGCCTTCTTTTTCGCCGCGACGACCGCATCGCTGAGCGAGCCCGCTGCGCTCCCTGCCGCGGAACGCTCTGGTGACGCTGCCCTGCGCTTCAGTTGCATCGGAGATCCCGAAGCTTCGTACAACGTCGATTGAAAACTGCTCATGGCCTAGTCTTTTCAATACGCGACGCCTCGGAGAGCAACGACCTTCGTGTCCGCCTCACCGTGGCCGGAACTGCATGTATTGTACACCTGGAGCACGTCCAGAACATCGGATCGATGAGCAAGCTGAATGGTCTCGGCCGGAGTTTCCCCATTCGCCGTTCGCATACAAGTAAGATAGACCTTTATAAGTTCTACTATTTGTCAAAACACGGCATTCCATGGGATTGAGATTCATCATTCCGGTAGCGAGAGGGTGCGCGCGGACCCTTGTTTTTGGTGCGGATGACCTGAACTCGTTCGGGGAGAAAAGCTCTGCCTTGTGACCAGGGATTATTTCTCCGCCCGGTAGTTCATCCGGGACGGCGTGCCTACTGGCACCACCAGTCCAAACGCCTTGTGAATGAGCACCGTCGTTTCGGTTTAATTCCGGCTTTCGTCGGCAGTAGACTCGCGACAGACGATCAGAGAGTAGCAGGGGCGCTCAGGGGAGCTCCAGGGCGAGCACGGACACATTTTATGAAGTTGGCAGTGCTCCCGAGCACGGAGCGCTCTGGTGACGCTGCCCTGCACTCCCCCGGGGTTTGGGCAGGTCCGCATTTCAACGAAGATTTGCAATATGATCATGGATTAGTCTTTTCAAATCGGTGTTAGAAATATTGCGGTAGTGTCACTCGGCGCCGGACGAGGCACGCTTGATGGACCTCGCAATGACGGAGCCGAAGCCCGGAGCAGCTATCCGTGCCTCCCCTGGGTTCGCCTTACAACGGTTGCCTGAAGAGGACTGCGGAATTCTGCCGGGTGTTCCCATTCGCCGTTGGCGCACAGGTATCCGAATCTGGGGCAGCTATACTACCTGTATGCGACGGCATTCCCGCCGCTGAAAACCCAACATCCGGTGGCGAATAGGAGGCGTGCTTCCGGTACAGGTGGCAGGGACGGAATTGGCAGCAAAGGCTGTTGAGCTCGGCGCGCCTGCCGCTCGAACGTCCTGCCACCAAGGAATCGTCCGGTAGCCTACCCCTGCGTGTCCTTCCACAGCCGTCAAACACCCACGACTGTGTTCTCCGTCTTTGGAGGAGAGCGCTGCTGCGAGCGCCATGGGTGCCAGGCTTGAACTCGACATAACGCATAGATTTTGGCCTGCACTCCGAGCGTGGCCCTCTCCACGGCTACCGCATGCATGAATGGGAAATTGAAGAGCTTCCTTGCTTAACCGCACGCGTTCTTGCCGAGCACATTTTTGTTTCAACGCGATTTTCAGTTTTTCGAGCTCCGGCACGGCGTCATGCAAGGTTTGTATAAGGTTCATGTAAAGCATTCCGGGAATTTCGCATTCCCGTATTGTACCAAAATGCAAGGTTCTCAAGGTTGTCGGCCTGCTGGCTTGAAGACTGCCAATCCGGTGCCTTCGGTGAGTCAGCTTTGGCATTTCTAGCCGCTCCACGAAGGGCATTCACGCATCAACTGCACCGTATGCTGCCCAACCTAAAGGTTTGTTATGGCGTACCCATCTACAAACCGTTCAAAAAGGACGGTGTATCGTCCGGCTCCGCTAAACGGCTAACAGAATGTTGAGGCCGCCGAAATCTATACCGGCAAGCGCGAGACGCCGCTTGCACACGGACTCGGAATTTCTGCTAATGAGAGATGGTTTCGTCTCCGAAGTCTATGTCCTCGTTCGCGCGACCCGAGTCAATCGATGGTACTTTCGGGCTTGATCGCGTGGCATATCTCGAGGGCGCGCGCGCCGGCGACATCGGCCGCGCAAAGGCACGGCGCCCGACGGTCCGCACCACGTTCGAAATCGCGACCTGAAGTTCAACTCTGGCGGAGCGATTCTTGGGCGATGCGCCAAGCCTGCTCGACATGTCGGCGGGCCGCGGCCTCGGCCTCGTCAGCCTTGCGCGCCCTGATCGCGCTCATGATCTCGTTCATCTCGGCGATGGCCGGTTCGCGACGGTTGACCGAGGCGATCGTTATGGAACGCAACTGGTTAATGCGGACATTGAGCCCCTGCACGATCTCCCAGGCGATGCGTTTGTCGGCCGCCTCGAACAGCGTTTCATAGAATTTCGCCGTCGCCCGCATGACCTGGATCGGCTCGCTCGACGCCCACGCCTTGAGCAACTCCTGCAGTGCGCGCTCGAGCGTCGCGATTTGGGCGTCCGTCGCGGTCAGGGCGCAAGCGCGCGCCGCGATGCCTTCGAGGAGCGCGCGAAGCTCGTAGATTTCGTCGGTGCGGCTGAGATCGGGCAGCGCCACGGCAGGCCCGTGTCCCGGTATCATCTGGACAAGGCCCTCGGCCTCCAACTGCCGCAGAACCTCGCGCACGACGGAGCGGCTTACTCCAAGCTGGTCGCAAAGCGGCCGTTCGACCAGCCTTTCTCCGGGCTGAAACCGAAATCCCATGATCGCCTCGCGCATGCGCTCCAGCGCAAGCGTCCGCAGCGTCTTGGTCGAGCGTTCGATCCGGAGCGTGTCGTCAGGCATTTCTTTGATTTCCTTCGTGGTCAAGAAAACAGATTCGATGGCTGGTTGACAAGCCGTTTGGTCGGTAATAGTATGGTATACCATAAGATGGAATGCAAGTGCAGCTAGCGCCTAGGCCAAACGGACCCCGAGGACCTTCATGAAGCCGGCCATCCGAAAAATCGTCACCTATGTCGAGAACACGCTGATCGAGGGCGGCAAAGTGGCGCCTCGGCCCCTGCGTCTCATCGGCGTCGCAGCGGTTCTCGACAATCCCTGGGCCAGGCGCGGCTTCATCGACGATTTGTCGCCCGAGATCCGGGCCTATGCGCCGATTCTGGGTGAACTCCTGACTCGCGAAATGCTTGCCGTAGCCGGCTCCGGCGAGGCGATCGAGGGCTATGGCAAGGCGGCCATCTGCGGCACCGCGGGCGAAATCGAACATGCCTCGGCGCTGATTCACACCCTGCATTTCGGCAATCACTATCGCCGCGCCGTCGGCGCCAAGACCTATCTGGCCTTCACCAATCTGCGCGGCGGCCCCAACACGCCGATCATGATTCCGTTGATGGACAAGAATGACGAGGGTCGCCGCTCGCATTACCTGACGGTGCATTTCCAGATCGGCGACGCGCCGGCGCCCAACGAACTCGTGGTGGCGCTCGGCGCCTCGATAGGCGGTCGGCCGCATCACCGCATCGGCGACCGTTATCAGGACCTCAAGAAGGTCGGCGACCTCCATGGGTGAGCGCTTCGCCATATCGGCCCGCATTCGCGGCAGGGCGCCCGACGCGACCGGTTACATCCGCGCCGGGACCGGCGAGCCGCTTCTGTTGATTCACGGGGTCGGCATGAACGCCACGATCTGGCAGCCTCAGATCGATCTGTTGAAAAGCCGCTATGACGTGATCGCGATGGACATGCTTGGCCATGGCGCGTCGCCGCTGCCCTCTGAGACTGCCGGCCTTGACGACTACGCCGACCAGGCGATAGGCCTCATCGATCACCTCGGCTTGGCCAGCGTGTCGATCGTCGGCCATTCCATGGGCGCACTCGTCGCCCAGGCGATCGCCCTCCGGATGCCCGAGCGCGTGCGGTGTATCGTGTCGCTCAACGCGGTGTTCCGTCGTCCGCCCCTCCTTGCCCAGGCGGTGCGCGAAAGAGCGGCCAAGCTGAACAACCACAACGAGCCTTCCGAAATCGCCGCCACGATTGCGCGCTGGTTCGGAGATCCGGTTCCGGCCGGCGTGGTCAAGGCCGCCGAAGAAACGCAGGCGACGCTGCAAAGCGTCAACCCCCAAGGCTACGCCCACACCTATCGGCTTTTCGCCCGCGCCGACACCGAGCATGTCGACCGCCTGGCGGAATTGGCGATGCCTGCCTTGTTCATGACCGGATCGGAAGACCCGAACTCGTTGCCCGCCATGTCGGCGGCTATGGCCCGGCTGGCGCCGCAGGGCCGGTGCATCGTTCTCGACGGCGAAAGACATATGATGGCCGTCGCGTCCCCTGAAAAGGTGTCGCGGCATATCGCAGCCTTTCTCGAAGGCGGCGATCGTTCAACGACTCCGGGGACAACGGAAATGGACAGCGCCTTCGACGCAACCGAGTTCAGGCGGGCGCTCGGCTCCTTCCTGACCGGCGTCACCATCGTCACCACGATCGGGCCCGAGGGTGAGCCGCGCGGCTTTACCGCCAATTCCTTCACCTCGGTGTCGCTCGATCCGCCGCTCGTCCTCGTCTGCATCGCCAAGAAGGCGCACGGGCATCCGGTTTTTGCAGCGTCGAAAGCCTTCGCCATAAATGTGCTCGCCGAAAGCCAGAAGGACGCATCCGGCGTTTTCGCATCGAAAGCGGCTGACAAATTCACTGCGGTGGAATGGCGTTCGGGCGCGACTAGCAGCCCGATGATCGACGGTTCGGTCGCGATTTTCGATTGCGACCTCGATCAGTTGATCGACGCCGGCGATCATTCGATCCTCATCGGGCGCGTCCGCGACTTTTCCCACAATGGATCGCAGCCTCTCGGCTATTGCCGTGGCGCCTATGTCAATCTCGGCCTCAGCCAGGAGGCGCTTGCGACCGCGCCGCCGGACATGGAGGTCGGCGCCATTCTCGAAAACGACGGCCGCGTGCTGTTCTTCGAGACGGCCGACGGAACTTACGAACTCCCCGCCGGCCGCGGACTTGGTACGGCGAGCGACGCCAGAAGCCTCAAGGGGCGGTTCGCCGCGAGGGCCATCGAGGCCAATCTCGGCTTCCTGTTCGCGGTCTGGGACGATGCCGCGCAGCCCTCGCGCACGCATGTCTACTATCGCGGCACGCTGGAAGCGCCCACATCCAGCGATTCCCAGGCGCGGCTCGTTGACATCGGGCGCATCGCCGACCTGAACATCGCCGACCAGCCGGTGCGCACGATGCTTGCCCGCTACGTTCGCGAACGCACGGAGAATGCCTTCGGCGTCTATGTCGGCAACGATGTCGAAGGCGAGGTGCGGCCGCTCGCCATGCCGGAGCCGGCCGCCACGCTCTCCTTGGATATCAGGTGACCGGAATGAAATTCTCGCTCTTCGTGCACATGGAACGGTCCGACGACAGCAAGTCCCACGCGGACCTGTTCCGCGATCTCGAGGAACTCGTGACGATGGCGGAGGCGGCCGGATTCGAGACCGCCTGGATCGGCGAGCATCACGGCATGGAGTTCACCATCTCGCCCAACCCGTTTATCAGCATCGCCTATCTCGGCGCGAAGACGACACGCATCCGGCTCGGCACAGGAACGATCGTCGCCCCGTTCTGGCACCCGATCAAGCTCGCCGGCGAGGCGGCGATGGCCGACGTCGCGACCGGCGGCCGGCTCGATATCGGCATTGCACGCGGCGCTTACAGTTACGAATACCAGCGGCTTTTTCCGGGGCTCGACGCCTGGGGGGCGGGCCAGCGCATGCGCGAGATGATCCCGGCGATCAAGGGTCTTTGGCAGGGCGACTTCGAACTGTCCGGCGAATTCTGGTCGTTTCCCTCGACCACCTCCTCGCCCAAGCCGCTGCAGCAGCCCAACCCGCCGATCTGGGTCGCCGCCCGCGATCCCAACTCGCATGATTTCGCGGTTTCCAGCGGATGCAACGTCCAGGTGACGCCGCTTGCCTCCGGCGATGGCGAAGTGACAAGCCTGATGGAGCGTTTCGATACGGCCTGCGCCGCGCATCCGGACATGGCGCGGCCTGAAATCATGCTTCTGATGCACACTTTCGTCGCCGAGGACGCGGCCGAGACCGAGCAACTGACAAACGAGCTGTCGCAGTTTTACTGCAAATTCGGAGCGTGGTTCCAGAACAAGAAGCCCGTGCATCAGGGCATCCTCGAAACGCTGAGCGACGAGGAGATCGCCGCCATGCCGCAATATGCGCCGGACAAAATCAGGCAGAACCTGGTGATCGGCGAGCCCGACGAGGTGATAGCCCGGCTGAAGGCCTATGAGGCGCTCGGCTACGACCAGTATTCGATCTGGATCGACAGCGGTCTCTCGCATGAGCGCAAGAAGAAGTCGCTCCAGCTTCTTGTCGACAGAGTGATGCCGGCCTTTCAGGGATCGCAGGCGAGACCGTGATGACCACCGCATTCAAAAATTACATTGACGGCCGTTTCGCCGAGCCGGCAGCGACGTTCGACAGCGTCGACCCGTCCACGGGCGAGCCCTGGGCGACGATGCCGGCCGCAGGCGAAGCCGATGTCG
>JBGTLX010000726.1:0-10939 GCA_041743855.1 Rhizobiaceae bacterium
GCCGACGATGAGGAAGGCGAGGTTGAGCATCACGACGTTGATGATCGGCGCGATGGCGTTGGGAAAGGCGTGCTTGCGGATGACGTCGAATGCCGACAGACCTTTCAGTTCGGCGGTTTCGACATAGGCCGACTGCATGACGTTTAGGATCGCGGCGCGGGTCATGCGCATCATGTGGGCAAGCACGACCAGCGTCAGAACCGTCGCCGGCAGCGCGATCGCCATCATGCGTTCGCCGAACGGCATGCCTTCATAGACGGTGGAGATGCCGGGAAACCATTGCAGTTTTACCGCGAAGAAATAAACAAGCAGATAGCCGACGAAGAATTCCGGCAGCGATGTGGATGCCAGCGCCAGGCCGGAAATCAGCTTGTCGACGAAGCCGTTGCGGTAGCGAACGGCAAGCAGTCCGAGCAGGATGGCCAGCGGGATCGACACGATCGCCGCCCAGAAGGCGAGGAACAGGGTGTTGCCGAGACGATCGCCGATCGAGGTCGCGATGTCCTGTCGGCTCGACAGGGCGGTCCCCAGATCGCCGGTGACGACTCCGCCCAGCCATTTCAGATAGCGGATATAGGCGGGGTCGTTGAGGCCGAGTTCCTCGCGCAGATTGGCGAGCGACTGCGGCGTCGCGGCCATGCCCAGGATGGATTGCGCGACATCGCCGGGCAGGATCTGCGTCCCGGCGAAAATCAGGACTGAAACGGCCAGCAGGAGAAGAAAACCCAGCGCAACGCGCTGGGCCACCAGTTTCACGATCGGCGACCCCATCCCCCGGGTTCCTTTATATTCAGGCGGTGAGCCAGCACTCGGACATTGCGTAGCCGTCCATCATTTCGGCGGCCGGATGCTTCTCGTAGCCGCCGACCTTGGCCCCCGTCGCGTCGATGAAATCGTTGAAGAAGGGGCAGATCATGCCGCCTTCGTCGCGCACCACCATGGCGATGTCCCGGTACATGGTCTTGCGCTTGGCCTCGTCGAGTTCGCCGCGCGCCGCCACGATCATCTGGTCGAAGTCGGGACGCAGGAATCGGGTGTCGTTCCAGGCCGCCGTCGACAGATAGGCGGTGGAATACATCTGGTCCTGAGTCGGACGACCGCCCCAATAGGACAGGTGGAAGGGCTGCTTGTTCCAGACTTCCGACCAATAGCCGTCGCCCGGTTCGCGCTTGACCTCGATGACAATGCCGGCCTTGGCGCAGCTTTGCTGGTAAAGCTGGGCCGCGTCCACCGCGCCGGGAAAGGCCACTTCGGAGGTACGCAGCACGATCGGACCGGAATGGCCCGACTTCTTGTAGAGCGATGCGGCCTGCTCCGGGTCGAACTTACGCTGCTCGATGCCCTCGGGAAACAGCGGATAGGAGGCGTTGATCGGGAAATCGTTGCCGACGGTGCCGTAGCCGCGCAGGATCTTGTCGAGCATGTCCTCGCGGTCCATGGCCAGCTTGAGAGCCATGCGCAGATCGGCATTGTCGAACGGCGCCGTGTTGCAGAACATGTTGAACGGATAGTGGCCGGCGCCCGATACGTTCTGGATGGTGACGCCCGGAACGCGCTTGATGAGATCGACGATCTTCGGCTCGATGCGGTTGATCATGTGAGCCTGACCGCCCTGAAGAGCGGCGGTGCGGGCCGTGGCGTCATTGATGACGATGATCTCGATCTGGTCGGCGTGGCCGCGCTTGCCCGCTTCCCAATAGTTCTCGAAGCGTTCGCCGCCGTAGCGGACGCCCGGTTCGTTGACCGTGACCTTGTAGGCGCCCGCGCTGATGCCGGCGTCAGTCTTGTCCTTGCCGCCATTGGGCTGGATGATGAGGTGGTAGTCTGCCATGAGGTAGGGGAAATCGGCGTTCGGCTCGCGGATGGTGACGACGACCTCGCTGCCCTCGGCCTTGATGCCGGTGATGTCCTTCAAGACGCCAAGTGCGGCCGACTGAGATTTTTCGTCGGCATGGCGCTCGAGCGTCGCCGCCACGTCCGCCGCCGTGACCGTCTTGCCGTCGTGGAACTCGACGCCGTCGCGGATTTTTATGGTCCAGGTCCTGGCGTCGTCGGAGGCGCCGATCTCCTCGGCGATGCGGTTCTCCAAGCTGCCGTCGCGGTTCAGGCGGACGAGATATTCGCCCCAACTCTTGCCGAAGACGAAGGGCACCTGGCTGAGGAAGGTCGCGGGGTCGAGGCTGTTGGTCGCCTCGCCGCCGACCATGCCGGCCTTGAGAATGCCGCCCTTGACCGGTCCCTGGGCGCGGGCCGCGCTGCCGAGCAGCGAGTTGGCGAAGGTGGCGGTGACGCCGAGCGCTGCCGCGCGGCCGAGGAAATCACGCCGGCTGAGTATGCCCGCGGCGACGCGCCGGCTCAAATAGTCGAGTTCGTTTGACATGGAAGGTTCCTCACTCCGTTGTTTGACCAGGGTCATTATTGTTGTTTCTTGTAACAGCAATATTGGCCGGAACGATGCGACATCCGCAAGACCGAATGCGACATGCCGTGGCGTAAATCGCGCGGCGCTTTTGGACCAATCGGAAAATGGCTTCTCGATGCTGCCTGGCGGTTGGTCGATGACGGCCAAATAGAAACAGAGCAGCCTTGAAAAGACCTGTTAACGGTGCTATTTAGAGTGTCTTTAAAGAAAGGGAATTCTCATGCCGCATGCTGTTTTCGCCGAAATTACGGCGAGCATTTCGGAGTTGAAGAAAAACCCGATGGGAACGGTTGCGGCGGGAGAGGGCTTTCCCGTCGCCATCCTCAACCGCAACGAACCTGCCTTTTATTGTGTACCAGCCAAGGCGTTCGAGGCGATGATGGACCGTCTTGAAGATATGGAACTGAACGCAATCGCAGACGCCCGCGCGGGTGAAAAACGCATTCGCGTGAACCTCGATGACATATGAGATCGAGTTTCTGGAGTCCGCACTGAAAGAATGGAAGAAGCTCGACGCCAACACTCGCGAGCAGTTTCGCAAGAAGCTCAACGAGCGCCGCGAAAATCCGCGCGTTCCGTCAGCGAAGCTTCGCGATTCCAGCGAACGTTACAAGATCAAGCTGCGCAGCATCGGCTACCGGCTCGTTTATTCGGTGAAGGACGACAGGCTGGTCGTGCTTGTGATCGCGATCGGGAAGCGTGAGCGCTCGGAAGTCTACGAAGCCGCAAAAAAGCGCTGACCCTCAATTCAGCGGAATGTCGTTGTCCGCCTTGTTCGCCTGATAGCTTTCCGACAGGTCGTCGTACCGGATGGAGATTTTTGCTACCCGGCGTTCCAGCCTGATTCGCTCTGCGTCCGGCAGTTCGCGAACCAGCCGGCGGATCGAAAAACTCTTCCAATAGGCGTTCTCGGCATTGTAGCCGCCCGGATCGAGGGTGAAGACCTCTTTCAGGATATTCAGATCGTGCGGGATGGCGAAACTGTCGCGCGAATCCTCGTGGCTGAACAAATAGTAGAAATTGTCGAAGCCGGTCCAGGTGATCGCCGACAGGCAGAGCGAGCAGGGCTCGTGCGTGGCGAGGAAGATGCAGTCCCCGGTGTCCGGGCGATCGGCTTTGGGCAGCTCGTAGAAGCGTTTCAGGCAATGCACCTCGCCATGCCAGAGCGGGTTTTCGGTCTCGTTGTTGGTTTCGGCGAGCACCAGCGAATGGTCGCTCTTGCGCAGGACCGCCGCGCCGAACAGTTTTGCGCCATAGGCGACGCCCGCGGCGGTCAACGGCAATATGTCGTGCTCGATCACGTCGAGCAGGCGGTCGATCAGGCTGCTCATACGGTCATGCCCGGCAAATGAATTTCGTAGGGCTCGGCGAAATGATGTTCTTCGAGATTGAGGCCGCCGCCGCGGTCGACGACCAAAAAATCCTGCGGCTCGCCGATCGGGGTGAGCACGCCGTGCCAAATGTTGCGAAAGTAGTTGACGCCTTGGCCGGGCGCGGTGACGAAGGCGTGCGGCGTTCCCGGCCCGTCTTCGCCGTCGTGGCAGACGATCACCAAAAACGGCGCCGCCGACAGTGGCACGAAGGCCTGGCTGCCGAAAGGGTGGCGCTCGACCATGGCGAGGCGCAGCGGGAAGTCGTAGGGCGTTCCCTTGAAGATGGAAATCAGCACGCGCGCATTCGGTCCGGTGGCCTCGACCTTGGCCAGATCGTGAAAACGCTCGGCCTTGCCGCCGTTGATCGGATAGTGATTGCCGCCTTCCGCATCGATGACATCGCCGAACCCGGCGAAGTTTTCACGGGTCAGGGGTTTTGCGAGAATTTTCTGCATGGCGGTCATGCCTCCGATACGGGGAGCCGATTACAGCGTAAAGGACGCTCTAACACTTTAAATCTGCGCATGATCTTGTCCGAAAACCGGGTCCACTTTTCGGGATCATGCGCTAGCATCCGGCAAGGCCGAGCTTCATGTGGCGGTTGACGTCTTTGTAGAGCAGATAACGGAATTTGCCCGGTCCGCCCGCATAACAGGCCTGCGGGCAGAAGGCGCGCAGCCACATATAGTCGCCGGCCTCCACCTCGACCCAGTCCTGGTTGAGCCGGTAGACCGCCTTGCCCTCCAGCACGTAGAGGCCGTGCTCCATGACGTGGGTCTCGGCGAAGGGGATGACCGCGCCGGGCTCAAAGGTGACGATCGTGACTGCCAAGTCGTGGCGCATGTCGGCGGGATCGACGAAGCGGGTCGTCGCCCATTTGCCTTCGGTTCCCGGCATCGGCGTCGGCGCGATAGCGGCCTCGTCGGCGAAGAAGGCTTTTGGGGGTTCAATCCCCTCGACAGACTCATAGGCCTTTCTGATCCAGTGGAAGCGGACCGGCGCGCCGCTTTCGTTGTGCGCGGTCCAGTGGCTGGCGGGCGGAATGAAGGCATAGCCGCCCGGCCGCATCGTCTGCGTCGCGCCTTCGAGAAGTACCGTCAACTCGCCCTCGACCACGAACAGCACGCCCTCGGCGCTTTTGTCCGGCTCGGGCCGGTCGCTGCCGCCGCCGGGCGCGACCTCCATGATGTATTGCGAAAACGTCTCGGCGAAGCCCGACAAAGGCCGCGACAAGATCCAGGCCCGCGTGTCTTTCCAGAAAGGCAGGCAACTGGTGACGATGTCGCGCATCACGCCTTTGGGAATCACCGCATAGGCCGGCGTGAACACGGCGCGGTCGGTCAGAAGCTGCGTCTGCGCGGGCAGACCGCCATGCGGCGCGTAATAATTGCGGTCAGCCAATCGCTTTGTCCTTCATGACGGCAACAGATCCCGAAGGCGCAGCAGCGCGATGCGCTCCACCTGCTTGCAGGCGGCGGTAAATTCGACCGTTCGGTCGTTGCCGATGCGCGTTTCGAACGCCTCGATAATCTCGTTTTTGGTTTTTCCTTTCACCGCGATGATGAAGGGAAAGCCGAATTTTTCGACATAGGCCCTGTTCAGTTCGGTGAAGCGCGCGCGCTCGGCATCGGTCAGCGCGTCGAGGCCGGCGGAGGCCTGTTCGCCGGTCGATTCCGCGGTTAACCGTTTCGCGGCGGCTAGCTTTCCGGCAAGGTCGGGATGCGCGTTGAGCACGCCGAGCCTTTCAGTTTCGCTAGCTGCGCGGAATATTCGGCAAAGCGCGCTTTGCAGGCCGCCGGCGCTGTCATGCGCGGGACCGAGTTCGAGGTCGAAGGCGCGCTCGGCGATCCAGGGCGAATGCTCGAACACGCCGCCGAACTTTTCCACGAACTCCGCCCGGTCCATGCGGGAAGGCCGCAACCCGGCCGGCTTGTAGGAGTGATGCTCGCGCCAGTGTCGGGCGATGTCGATGCGGCGCGCCAGCCAAACTTTGTCATGGCCCTTCACATAGTCGATGAAGCGTTTTAGCGCCGCGGCGCGGCCAGGCCGGCCGACCAGCCGGCAATGCAGGCCGATGCTCATCATCGCCGGGCGTCCGGCCTGGCCTTCGGCGTAGAGCGTGTCGAAACTGTCCTTCAGATAGGCGAAGAACTGGTCGCCGGAATTGAATCCTTGAGGCGTCGCAAACCGCATGTCGTTGGCGTCGAGCGTGTAGGGGATGATCAATTGCGGCGCGATGGGGCCACCATGGCCGTCATGGTCGAGCCAGTAGGGCAGGTCGTCGTCATAGGTATCGGAAACATAGTCGAAGCCGCCCTCGGCCGCGGCCAGCCGGACGGAATTGACGGAAGTGCGGCCGAGATAGAGGCCGGTCGGGCGCTCGCCCGTCACCTCCGCATGCAACCGGACCGCCGCGTCGAGGTCGCGCTGCTCGTCCTCGATCGCGTGGTCGCGGTAGTCGATCCATTTCAGCCCGTGCGAGGCGATCTCCCATTGAGCGTCCTGCATGGCCGCGACCTGGTCGGGAGAGCGGGCAAGGGCCGTCGCCACGCCATAGACGGTAACGGGCACTTGCGCTTGCGTGAACATTCGGTGGAGCCGCCAGAAACCGGCGCGCGCGCCATATTCGTAGATGGATTCCATGTTCCAGTGACGCTGGCCCGCCCATGGAGCGGCGCCGACGATCTCCGACAGGAACGCCTCGGAGGCGGCGTCGCCATGCAGCACGCAGTTCTCGCCGCCTTCCTCGTAATTGACGACGAACTGCACGGCCACATGCGCGCCGCCCGGCCATTTCGGGTCCGGCGGATTTTGTCCGTAGCCGCGCATGTTTCGCTGGTATCGCACTATTTCCCCTCAGGCGGCGGCGCGGTTCACGATCTTTATGATAATCAAACGAAAGCGCGGACATTCCCCCGGAAATTTTTGAAAGTCTTTTTGTGGCGCTCTGCTTCACCCGGACTTATGCATGGCCTTTAATTGGCGCACAATTCAACATGATGCTTTGACGGAGGGAGAGCCGGATGCCGGAAGCGACAGGCGGACGCCTGACGACCCATGTGCTGGACACGGCTTCGGGCCTGCCGGCCGCCGGGCTGTCCGTTTCGCTGTTCCGGATTTCCGGCGCGGCGCGGACGCATCTGAAGACGGTCGTGACCAATGCCGACGGCCGCTGCGACGCGCCGCTGCTAGAGGGCGCCGATTTCGCGACCGGCGAATATGAGCTGGCTTTTGCCGCCGGCGACTATCTGCGCGCCAGCGGGGCGGACCTGCCGCAGCCGGCCTTCCTCGACATCGTGCCGATACGCTTCGGCATGGCCGAGGCGCGGCATTACCATGTGCCGCTGCTGCTCTCGCCTTACGGCTATTCGACCTACAGGGGAAGTTGATGGGCGATCCGACGATCCGCACTGAGATCCGCTTTATCCTCAACGGTGAGGATGTGGCGCTGTCCTCGGTCGCGCCCGACGCTACGCTGCTCGACTATCTGCGCCTCGCACGCTCGATGCGCGGCACGAAAGAAGGCTGCGCGGAGGGCGATTGCGGAGCGTGCACGGTGCTGGTCGGAAAACTCTCCGGCGGCGGACTGGTCTATGAGGGCGTCAATGCCTGCATCCGCTTCATGGGATCGCTCGACGGCTGCCATGTCGTGACGGTCGAGCATCTGCGCGGCGAGAACGGCAATCTGCACCCTGTCCAGCAGGCCATGGTCGATTTCCACGGCTCGCAATGCGGGTTCTGCACACCGGGTTTCGTCATGTCGCTCTATGCGCTGTGGATGAAGACGCCGGAGCCGTCCGACGGGGCGATCGAGAAGGCTTTGCAGGGCAATCTCTGCCGCTGCACGGGCTACGAGGCGATCATGCGCGCGGCGCGGGCGATTTCGACCTACGGCAAAGCGGCGAACGATCCGCTGGCCGCCGAGCGCACAGCAATTGCGACGAGGCTCGCCGCGATGAAGGACGGTTCGCGCGTCGAGATTGGCGCGGGTGCGCAGCGCCTGATTGTTCCGGCCGATGTGGACGATTTCGCCGCGATCTACGAAGCCGAGCCGGACGCCACAGTCGTCGCCGGCTCTACCGATGTCGGGCTCTGGGTGACCAAGCACATGCGCGCCATTTCGCCGGCAATCTTCATCGGCGATCTCGACGGCCTGAAGGCGATCTCGGAAGCCGACGGCGTCGTGACGATCGGAGCGGGCGTGACCTACACGGATGCGTTTTCGACGCTGGCCGAGCACATTCGGGCTTTCGGGCCGCTGTTCGACCGGATCGGCGGCGACCAGGTGCGCAACATGGGCACGATCGGCGGCAACATCGCCAACGGGTCGCCGATAGGCGACATGCCGCCGCCGCTGATCGCGCTCGGCGCGACGCTGACGCTTCGAAAGGAGCAGGACCGGCGGACGATCCCGCTGGAAGATTTCTTCACCGCCTATGGCAAGCAGGATCGGCGGCCGGGCGAGTTCGTCGAGGCGGTCCATGTGCCGGTTCCCGCATCGGAAACGCATTTCGCCATCCACAAGGTCACCAAGCGCCGCGACGAGGACATCACCGCCGTGCTCGGCGCGTTCCATCTGGTGCTGGCCGGCGATGGAACGGTCGCATCGATCCGCATCGCCTATGGAGGCATGGCGGCGACGCCGAAGCGCGCGGCCGCAGTCGAGGCCGCCCTACTCGGCAAGCCGTGGAATGAGGAGACGATTGAGGCGGCGCTCGACGCCTATGCCGAGGATTTCACGCCGCTGACCGACATGCGCGCCTCGGCCGAATACCGGACGCTGGCGGCGCGCAATCTGTTGCGGCGGTTTTTTGTCGAGACGACCGGGACAAAAGCGCCGGTTCAGGTTTCGCGGGAGAGGGCGGCTTGACCACCCACACCCCCAACCTCAAGGCCACAAAAATTGCCGGCGGCGTCAACACCGACCAGCGCCACGATTCCGCGCACAAGCATGTCTCCGGAACCGCGGTCTATATCGACGACATGCCCGAGCCGGCCGGTACCCTGCATGGCTGCCTCGGCCTTTCGACGGTGGCGCACGGGACGATCAAAAAAATCGATTTGTCGGCGGTGGGCGCGGCGCCGGGCGTGGTCGACGTGCTGAACGGGCATGATGTTCCGGGCGAAAACGACATCTCGCCGACCGGCCGCCATGACGAGCCGGTGCTGGCCGTCGAAAAAGTCGAGTTCTTCGGCCAGCCGGTCTTCGCCGTCATCGCCGAAACGCGCGAGGCGGCGCGGCGCGCCTGCGCACTGGCGAAGATCGACTATGACGAACTGCCGGCGGTCATCGATATTGCGGGCGTCGATCCGGTCAATGGCAAGCTTGTCACCCCGCCGCTGACGCTGAAGCGCGGCGACGCGGCGCAAGCCATCGCCAACGCGCCGCGCCGCTTGAAAGGTCAGATGCGCGTCGGCGGCCAGGATCATTTCTACCTCGAAGGCCACATCGCCATGGCTGTTCCGGGAGAAGATCAGGACGTGACCGTCTATTCCTCGACGCAGCACCCGAGCGAGGTGCAGCATATGGTGGCGCATGTGCTGGGCGTGCCTTCGCATGCCGTGACGGTGGAAATCCGCCGCATGGGCGGCGGTTTTGGGGGCAAGGAAACGCAGTCGAACCAGTTTGCGGCCATCGCGGCCATTGCCGCCAAAAAACACCATCGCGCGGTGAAAATCCGGCCTGATCGCGACGACGACATGATCGCCACCGGCAAGCGCCACGATTTCCTGATCGACTATGAAGTCGGCTTCGACGATGCCGGCAATATTCTGGGCGTCGATTATGTTTATGCGGCGCGCTGCGGCTTTTCGTCGGACCTGTCCGGCCCGGTCACCGACCGCGCGCTGTTTCATTGCGACAACGCCTATTATTGGCCGGCGGTGAAGGCCCAGTCCGCGCCGCTCTACACCAACACTGTGTCCAACACCGCCTTCCGCGGCTTCGGCGGGCCGCAGGGCATGATCGGCGCGGAGCGCGTCATCGACGAGGTTGCATTCGCGGTAGGCAAGGACCCGCTCCAAATCCGCAAGCTGAATTTCTATGGCGACACGGACCGCAACGTGACGCCCTATCACCAGACGGTGGAGGACAATGTCATCGGCCGGGTCGTGTCGGAACTGGAGGCGAGTTGCGACTATGCGCGCCGCCGGCGCGAGATCGCGGCCTTCAACGCCAACAGCCGGTGGATAAAACGCGGGCTGGCGCTGACGCCGGTGAAATTCGGCATCTCGTTCACCGCGACCCATTACAACCAGGCCGGCGCGCTGGTGCATGTCTACACGGACGGCTCGGTGCATCTGAACCACGGCGGCACCGAGATGGGGCAGGGGCTCTATGTCAAGGTGGCTCAGGTGGTGGCGGAAGAATTCCAGATCGACATCGACCAGGTGAAGATCACCGCGACCACGACCGGCAAGGTGCCGAACACCTCGGCGACGGCGGCATCGTCGGGCGCGGATCTGAACGGCATGGCGGCGCGCAATGCAGCGCGCATCATCCGCGACAGGCTGACCGATTTCGCTGCGGAAAAATACCAGATTCCGCGCGACCAGATCCTTTTCCTCCCCAACCGGGTGCGCGTCGGCAATCAGGAGATCGCCTTCGCCGATCTGGTCAAGCAGGCCTATTTCGCGCGCATCCAACTGTCGGCGGCGGGTTTCTACAAGACGCCGAAAATCCACTGGAACCGCGACAAGGGGGAAGGCCACCCGTTTTACTATTTCGCCTATGGCGCGTCGTGCTCGGAAGTGTCGATCGACACGCTGACCGGCGAATACATGGTCGAGCGCACCGACATTCTGCACGAGACCGGCCGCTCGCTGAACCCCGCCATCGATCTCGGCCAGGTCGAGGGCGGATTCGTCCAAGGCATGGGCTGGCTGACGACGGAGGAACTGTGGTGGGACGCCAAGGGCAGGCTGCGCACCCACGCGCCGTCGACCTACAAGATCCCGCTCGCCTCCGACCGGCCGAAAATCTTCAACGTAAAGCTCGCCGACTGGAGCGAAAATTCTGAACCGACCGTGCATAAATCGAAGGCGGTCGGCGAGCCGCCGCTGATGCTGGGCATGTCCGTGCTGCATGCGCTGTCGGATGCCGTGGCGAGTGTCGCCGACCACACAATCTGCCCGCGCCTCGACG
>JBGTLX010000727.1:0-3521 GCA_041743855.1 Rhizobiaceae bacterium
AGGCCGCCGCTGCCGGTGGAGCGCCTGCTCGAATATCTGTCGAGCGCGGCTGCCCCGTGCGCGCTGTTTGCCATGGGCGTCACGCTGGCGTTGCGCCCGCTTCACCGGATACCCAACGAGCTTGCGCCCATCGCCGTGCTGAAACTCGTCCTGCATCCCCTGATCTGCTATCTGACCTTGAGCTGGATCGGGAATTTCTCCGAGGTGTGGGTGTTTTCCGCGGTGTTGCTGGCGGCGCTGCCGACCGCAACCAATGTCTTCGTCATCGCCCAGCAGTATCGGGTGTGGATCGAGCGGGCATCCGCCAGCATCCTGCTCACCACCTGCCTATCGGTCGGAACGGTGACGGGACTGCTCTATCTCATCAAGAGCGGCGCGTTACCGCCGGATTTGTTCCCCTAGCGGAGAAAACATGGACGCCAGTCCGCTCCCAGGCTGCAGCCCTTCGCGCATGAACAGCGCCCGCAACGGCGCAAATCCGCCGACCATGCCGAGCGCAGCACTGCGCGCAAGCTGAGCGGGGATCATGTCCGTCAGCAGCGACAAATTGAGGATGTTGACGGCCCCGGAGCGCGCCAGAATGTCGGGCCGCCGCTTCCTGTCATAGGCCCGCAAGGCAGCCGGAGCGCCGGGGTCATCGGCATACTCCAGAACCATATCAATCAGATCGCGGAGGTCCCTGATGCCTAAATTCATCCCTTGCGCGCCGATAGGCGGAAACACATGCGCCGCTTCGCCGACCAGCGCCACGCGGTTTTTGGCGAAGCATTTCGGACGGACCGCCGTAAGAGGGTAGAGTTGAAGGCCGGGTTCGACATCGACCCGTCCGAGCATCGAGTGCATGCGTTCCTCGACCAGCCTGGACAGTGCGCCATCATCCAGGCTTGCCAATCCCTTCGCGGTATTCGGCTCCACCACCCAGACCAGGCTGGAGCGGTTGCCGGGCAGCGGCACCTGCGTGAACGGCCCGGTTTCGGTGTGAAACTCGGTCGAGATGGAACCATGCGGGCGGCTGTGTCCGAAATTCAGCACAAGCGCCGTCTGCGGATAGTCGCGGCTCGATGTCGAGATGCCGGCTGCCTTCCGCGCGGCGGACAGGCGGCCGTCGGCGGCCACGGCCAGCTTGGCTGCGTGCTCGTCGCCATTTGCGAGGCGCGCGAGGACCTGCTCGTCGTCGATCGTCCAGGTTTCGACCAGGGATCGGGTCCACTCGATGCGAGAGTCGGCCTGCACCGCTTGTTCCAACGTCGCGTTTAGGTCCGCGTTGGGAATGTTCATTCCAAAATAATCCTCGCCGATCTCGCTCGCGCGAAACGTCACCACTGGGCTGCGGATCAGCCTGTCGGTCGCATCGACGATGCGCATGACCTCGAGCGGAGCCGCTTTGGGGGCGAGATCGTCGAGGAGCCCCAGCCGGTCGAGAAATTCGACGGCGGGTTTCATCAGAGCGGTTGTTCGCCTGTCGTCCGTGCGCGCCTCCGGTCCGACCAGCAGGACGCGCACACCCTGGCCGGCAAGGCCAAGTGCCGCAAGCAAACCGATCGGGCCAGTGCCTGCGACGATGATTTCTGGTTCATTCTGACTGCGCATCATTCTCCCAACCGAAAATCCCAGACGCGCCATCAAGCAGCGCAGGAAAGATATAGAACAGCCGGCCGTGATTGACCAACCATCCGCGAAAAGCGGTATCGCGCTGACCGGACGCGATAGCGCTTGTATGCGCGGCGGCGCTACGATTAGTCTCGCTCAGCGTGATCGGGACAGAGTCCATGACGGCAAAAAATCGGTCTTTGACGACGCAACGCATCGTTCGCGACAGGCGCGCGCGGTGAAGCGCAGGCAGGTCACATGGCCGCAGGCGAGGGCGTTTTCGGTCCATCTGCTCACCGCGTCCGGCTCGTTTCTGGCCTTCCTGTCGCTGGTAGCGGCCAGCGAGGAGCGCTGGACGGCCATGTTCTGGTGGCTGGGGCTGGCGCTGTTCGTCGACGGCATAGACGGGCCGATCGCGCGCCGGCTGCAGGTCAAAGAAGTCCTGCCGACATGGTCGGGAGAACTGCTCGACAACATCATCGACTACGTGACCTACGTGCTCATTCCGGCTTTCGCGCTCTATCAGTTCGGCCTCATGGGCGAGGGGCTGTCGTTCCTTTCGGCGGCCATCATCGTGGTTTCCAGCGCCATCTACTATGCCGACACCGGCATGAAGACGAAGGAGAACTTCTTCAAGGGTTTTCCCGTCGTCTGGAACATGGTCGTGTTCACGCTGTTCGTCATCGAACCCGGCCAATGGGTGTCCTTCGCAGTGGTCGTCTTCGCCGGAATCCTGACCTTCCTGCCGATCAACTTCCTTCATCCGGTCCGCGTCGCGCGGTTGCGGCCGGTCAATCTCGGCGTCACCCTGCTCTGGTGCGCTTTCGGCGGGCTCGCCCTGGCGCAGGCCGCGCTCGCCGAATTCTACAGCCAGATCGGCGTGCTCGCCGCCAATGTCAGCCAGTTCACCAAAATCGGCATAGCGGTCACCAGCATCTATCTCTTCTGCATCGGCGGCGTCATGCAGCTTTTCCCAAAACTCGGGGCAAAAGCATAGCAGTCCCTTGAGCTTTCGCTGAAATTCTTGAAAATCTTTCAAGCCTCGTGCCGCTTTGCCTTACGGCATGGACGCGCCTACGATGCTTTCCGGGAACGCATAAAACCAAATGGGGGCGTTGTGAAAGCAACCCATGACAAGACCGGCCCGAGCCTTCTGGAGGTTCGCGGGTTGACAAAAATCTTCGGCGCGCTGAAGGCCTGCGACCAGGTCGATCTGACGATCGGCAAGGGCGAGATCCACGCGTTGCTCGGCGAAAACGGCGCGGGAAAATCGACGCTGGTCAAGATGCTGTTCGGCTCGCTCGAGCCTTACTCCGGCGAAATCCGTTGGAACGGCGAGCCGGTGACAATCTCCAGCCCGAGCATCGCGAAAAAACTCGGCATCGGCATGGTGTTCCAGCATTTCTCGCTGTTCGAGGCGCTGTCGGCCGCCGAAAACATCGCGCTCTCGCTGGACGATGATACCCCGATCAGCACAATCGCCGCCAAGGCGCAGGCGCTGTCCTACAGCTACGGCCTGCCGCTCGACCCACATTCGCTGGTCGGCGACCTCTCGGTCGGCGAACGTCAGCGCATCGAGATCATCCGCTGCCTGCTGCAGACGCCCGACCTCATCATTCTCGACGAGCCGACCTCGGTGCTGACCCCGCAGGAGGCTGACAAGCTGTTTGTCACGCTGGAGCGGCTCCGCTCGGAGGGCAAATCGATCCTCTACATCTCGCATCGGCTGGAAGAGGTGAAGCGCCTCTGCGACGGCGCGACGGTCATGCGCCACGGCAAGGTCGTCGGCCATTGCGATCCGCGCCAGGAAACCGCTGCCTCGCTGGCGCGCATGATGGTGGGCAGTGAGGTGCAGGCCGTGGTGCGCCCGCCGGTCGTCGGCATCGAGACCGCAGCCCCGCTGCTTGAAATCCGCAGCCTGAGCCGCAAGC
>JBGTLX010000728.1:0-3478 GCA_041743855.1 Rhizobiaceae bacterium
GGTCTCGTGCCCGACCGCCGAGATTATGGGGATGCGTGACGCGGCGACCGCCCGCGCGAGCGCCTCATCGTTGAAACCCCAGAGATCTTCAAGGCTGCCGCCGCCGCGCGCCACGATCAGCAGATCCGGCCGCGCCACCGCCCCGCCCATCGGCAGGGCGTTGAAGCCCGTCACGGCGGCAGCCACCTCCGCGCCCGATGTCTCGCCCTGCACCCGCACCGGCCAGACGATCAGCGTCAGCGGAAAGCGGTCCTTGATGCGGTGGATGATATCGCGAATGACCGCGCCGGTTGGCGAGGTGACGACCCCGATGACCATCGGCATATAGGGCAGAGGCTGCTTGCGGCCGCTGTCGAAAATCCCCTCGGTCTGCAGCCTGCGCTTGCGTTCTTCGAGCAACGCCATCAGCGCGCCGGCGCCAGACGGCTCTAGATTGTCGATCACAATCTGATAGGTGGATTTGCCCGGATAGGTCGTCAGCCGGCCGGTAGCGATGACCTCCATGCCCTCTTCGGGCCGGATTTTCAGCCGCGCCATCGTGGTTTTCCACACGACGGCGTCTATACGCGCACGGTCGTCCTTCAGGTTAAAATAGGCATGGCCCGACGAGTGGGGGCCGCGATAGCCGGAAATTTCGCCGCGCACCCGAACATTGCCGAAAGCATCCTCGACTGTCCGTTTCAGCGCGTTGGACACTTCGCTCACCGTATATTCGGCGGCGTTGGTTTTCGATTCGGCTACGGTCTCGTCCATGCCGCGATTGGTGCGGCCTGACGGCGCTCGGGTCAAGCCCGTGATATTTCCGCACGCTCTCGATGCGGATAGGCAGGTGTGGATGTGGAGAAAAACCGGCTAGCGGGCCGAAACGGTGACGCCGTATCCGTCGACGGCGTTGTGGCCGCTGGCGGCGTCGGCGGCGTAGATTCCCGCACCCCAAAGCGCGATGGACGAGAGCATTGCCAGGGACAGGAGCATGGATTTCACAGGGGTCATCTCGGTTTGCTTTCGGCAGTTCTGGCATGGAGCGCGTTACGATTCGGTTTCGCAAATCAAACGCGGCTGTGAGGAGGCGGTTCCGTGTCTTCTAGAAAGTTTATGTATCCTGCCTATGTCGCCGGCGAGCGCGAAAAGGTTCACTTGTGAATCAATCGCTTGACGGGGCGGCGTTCATCTAGGCCGCGGCTCGGGGCGACGCCAGCCTCCGCCGGGAGCTTTGCGCGAAAGAAAAACCCCGTGCCATAAATGCCACGCTCGGCTCCAGTTGGATCGGATTGCGCCCGGAGTTCTCATATAGCCGCGACCCAGGCTCGGGCCAATGCCAGCCCGGTCGCGTCGGCCTGGCTGCCATGCAGCGCGGCCTCGCCATCGAAGCGGTCTGGCCACCCCGGTTGGCGCTCGGCGAGATAGTCCGCGAAATTGACAGTCCACCGGCGCACCAGCGCTCGGTCGGCCTCGAAATGGAACTTGATGCCATAGGCGGCGCGGCCGATGCGGAAGGCCTGGTTGCCGGCGGCGTCGTTTTCCGCCAGCCGGGTGGCGCCTTCCGGCAGCGTGAAGGTATCGTCGTCATGCCATTGGAAAATGGGGAAGCTTTTCGGCGCGGCGGCGAGCACCTGATCAATCGCCGCTGCATCGGTCAGGCAGACGGTGCGCCAGCCGAATTCCGGGGCTGCCCGATCAGATTGTCGCCGCCATAGGCGCGCGCCAAAAGCTGGCTGCCGAGGCAGATGCCGAGCAAGGCCCGGTCGCGCTCGGCGAAATAGCGCATCAGTTCCAGCAGGGCAGGGATGTAGGGATAGCTTTCGTCGTCGCGGGCGTTCTGGCCGCCGCCAAGCACTACGATCGCATCGTGGTCGGCGGCCGACAGAGGCAAGGCTTCACCGAGATGGGCGTTGCGGATGTCCAGTTGCGCGCCGGCTTCTTCGAGCGCCTGGCCGATCAGGCCGAGCCCGACATCATTGTAATTCTGGACGACGAGAACCCGCATGCGGCCTCCTTGTGACACGGCTTGCCGGACCGATATCATGCGGTCTGGCGGTAAAGAAGCGGGGAACGGTATGCCACTGCAAAACCGGGTCGACCCGTTCGGCGACATCCACGCCATCGATGCGCGCGGCCTGTTCACCGGCAACCGCGGCGTCATCCACGATCCCGCCACGAAGACGCTGATGAAAAAGCGCTGGACGACCAAGGCTTGGATCATCTGCCGGTGCGACTACGGGGGCAGGCGGCGCGAGGTGATGGGCCGCAACGCCCCCGGCGGCGGCGCCGGCTGGACCGAACTGTTCTTTCTCGACGAGGTGACCGCGCTTGCCGCCGGGCATCGGCCCTGCTTTTTTTGCCGGCGCGAACAGGCAACGGATTATGCCGGCCGTTATGGCGACGCTTTCGGCGTGGCCGAGCCGAAAGTGGCCGAGATGGATGCGCGCCTGCATGCCGAGCGCCTGGCGTCCGGCGGGGGCAATCTCATTTCAGTCGGCACTACCGAACTCGATGCGTTGCCGGACGGGGCGATGGTTTTTCAGGGTGAAAGAACTTTCGCCAAGCGCCACGGGTTTCTGCTCGGTTGGAGCCATCGGGGCTATCGCGACACTTGGGACTATAGGGATCTGGCGCTCTGGCTGGTCACGCCGCCGACCACGGTGGAAGTTCTGCGTAAGGGCTATAAGCCTGTCTGGCATGAAAGCGCGGACAGGTATCGCGGCCCGGCGGGCTGAAGAACTCGTTTGCCCGCCATTGCGGTTTGAATGCCTTGACCGCCACGCCGGCCCGCCGCATTCCTCGGTCATGCGCGCCAACTATAAAATGCAGCGGCTTTTCGTGCCGCAGGACCTTGCTCCCGGAGCGGCGTTCGACTCCGGCCCGGAGCACAGCCACTATCTGGCCAACGTGCTGCGCATGGCGGAAGGCGAAAAGCTTCTGCTGTTCAACGGGCGCGACGGCGAATGGCTGGCGCGGATCGCGGCAAAGGCAAGGAAGGCGGTGCGGCTCGAAATTTTGGAACAGACGCGGCCGCAGCCCGAAAAACCCGACCTCGTCTATTGCTTCGCGCCGCTCAAACAGGGCCGGCTCGACTATCTGGTGCAGAAGGCCGTGGAAATGGGTTCGGGCGTGCTGCAGCCGGTCATCACCCAGCACACACAGATCGGCAAGATCGGTATCGAGCGGCTGCGCGCCAATGTCATCGAGGCGACCGAGCAATGCGGCGTGCTCGCGGTTCCCGAAATGCGCGATCCGATAAAATTCGAGCGCCTGCTTGGCGACTGGGATCGCGGCCGGCGGCTGATCTTTTGCGACGAGGATGCTTCCACCGACAATCCGCTGCCGGCGCTGCGGGCCGTCTCCGAGAAGAAACTCGGGCTGCTGGTCGGACCCGAGGGCGGGTTTTCGGAGGACGAGCGGCGCCAGTTGCGCGCGCTGCCCTTCGTCACCGCCATTCCGCTGGGTCCGCGCATCCTGCGCGCCGACACCGCGGCGG
>JBGTLX010000729.1:0-3824 GCA_041743855.1 Rhizobiaceae bacterium
CATTGTCAAGCTGACGGTGTTCGTCGCCTCGACCGCGGACTTCACCGACCAGCATATCGTGGCCGGCGGCGCATCCGATTTTCTGGCCGAGGCGCTCGGCGAACGGGGCAAGCATGCGCGCGCGGCGGTGGGCGTCGCGTCGCTGCCGCTGAACGCGGCGGTTGAAATCGAAGCCGTCATCGAAGTCGGCTGACGCGATGCCGGATCTTGCATGGCTGACCGCCCGACCGATCGCCCATCGCGGCTTTCACGACATGAACCAGAAGGTGTGGGAAAACACGCCGACGGCGTTTTCGCGAGCGACAGAGAAAGGCTACGCCATCGAATGCGACGTGCACCTGACCAGCGACGGCGTGCCGGTGGTCTTCCACGATGATGGCCTCACGCGGCTGACAGGAACCGATGGCGCCGTCTGGCAAAGAACGGCGCGGGAAATGGCCGCGCTGAATATTGGCGGGACCGGCGAACATCCGCCATCATTGAAGGAGATGCTCGATCTCGTGCATGGGCGCGTGCCGCTGGTCATCGAACTCAAGGGCATACCCGGCCACGATGCGGGGCTGGTCGAGCGCGTCTGCGGGATGTTGCGCGACTATGGCGGCAAGGCCGCGATCATGTCGTTCGACCATTGGCTGATCCGTGAGTTCCCGACGCATGCGCGGGGGATTTCGACCGGACTGACCGCCTGGGGCGACAGGGACCAGGAGATCGAGGCGCATTTTTCGATGCTGGCGCATGGCATCTCGTTCGTGTCCTACAGCGTCACGCATCTGCCGAACCGGTTCACGCGTTTCGGGCGCGAGAAGCTCGGAATGCCCGTCATCACCTGGACGGTGCGCGACGAGGCAGGCGTGACGGCGACGGCGGCGCATGGCGACCAGATGACGTTCGAGGGTTTCGAACCCGAGCAACCGCTTGTCGGGTGAGCGCGCCTTGCATGCCCGATGCTGCGGTATTCTTGCTGGAGCATGATCTTTTCCGAAAACCGGCTCCCACTTTTCGGGATCATGCTCTAGATACTCCGGATGGCCATGGACACTGAGGGTGGAGCAAAGGCTGCTGACGGCGAATACGCGATCCGCATCGTCTCCGGCATCGGAGATTTTACGCGCCAGGAGTGGGAGGCGTTTTCAGGGGTTTCACGCGATGATTCGGAAAACGGCTACAACCCGTTCGTTTCGTTTGATTTCCTGAAAATCCTGGAAGAATCTGGCTGCGCCGTCCCCCGCTCCGGCTGGCAGGGCCATCATCTGCGGCTCGAAGGTCCGGACGGCGTGCTGCTGGGCGCGGCACCCTGCTACGCCAAATCGCACAGCCAGGGCGAATACGTGTTCGACCATGGCTGGGCAGATGCGTTCGAGCGCGCCGGCGGCCGCTACTATCCCAAGCTGCAATGCTGCGCGCCATTCACGCCGGCGACAGGACCAAGGCTGCTGGTCAATCGGGGTACCGAAGGGCAGCCGACAAGGGCGGCGCTTGCCGCCGGCCTGAAGGCGGTGACGGAGAAACTGGGCGTTTCGTCGGCGCATGTCACGTTCGCGCGGGAAGACGACATGGCGGCGCTCGAGGGTGCCGGTTTCCTGCGCCGCACCGATCAGCAATTCCACTTCTTCAACGAGGGATTTTCGACCTATGAGGATTTCCTCGGCACGCTGGCCTCGCGAAAACGCAAGGCGCTGAAGAAGGAGCGGCGCGAAGCGCTTGGCGAGGGAATTTCCATCGAATGGCTGACTGGAAGCGACCTGTCCGAGTCCGTCTGGGACGATTTCTTCGCGTTTTACATGGATACCGGCAGCCGCAAATGGGGCCGCCCCTATCTCACGCGACACTTCTTCTCGCTGGTCGGCGAGCGGATGGGAGAGGACGTGCTTTTGGTGATGGCGAAGCGCAACGGCCGCTACATTGCCGGCGCGATCAATTTCATCGGCTCGGACACGCTTTACGGGCGCAACTGGGGTTGCGTCGAGGACCACCCGTTCCTGCATTTCGAGGTCTGCTACCATCAGGCGATAGATTTCGCGATCCACAGGAAGCTCAAGGTGGTTGAGGCCGGCGCGCAAGGCGAACACAAGCTGGCGCGCGGCTACCGGCCGGTAACGACCCAATCGGCGCATTACATCGCGCATCCGGGGCTGCGCAAGGCGGTCGCGGACTATCTGAGGCAAGAGCGCCGCGAAGTGGCGCGGATGAGCGAGTACCTCGGCGAGCACGGGCCGTTTAGGAAGGAAGAAGGGAATAGGGAATAGGCAGTATGCAGTAAACGAATAGCGAATAGCGAGTTCTCAACTCCCGCCAACCTGTTTAAAATGCCGGTTTCTCCTATGCCTACTGCCTACTGCCTACTGCCTACTGCCTATTCCTCGAAAGGAACCCGATGAGCCAAGCCTACGACGATACCAACGTCTTCGCGAAAATTCTGCGCGGCGAATTGCCGGCGCACAAGCTCTATGAAGACGCCGACACGTTCGCGCTGATGGACATCATGCCGCGCGCCGACGGCCATTGCCTGGTGATTCCGAAGCAGCCGTCACGCAATATTTTCGATGCCGATGCCGACAGTCTTGCGGCCGTGATGCGCACGACGCAGTTGCTGTCGCGCGCGGTCATGGAGGCTTTTTCGGCAGACGGGGTGACGGTTCAGCAGTTCAACGAACCGGCGGGCGGGCAGGTCGTGTTTCATCTGCATGTCCACATCATTCCGCGCTTCGACGGCGTGGCTCTAAAACCGCATACCGGGCAGATGGAAAAGCCCGAGGTGCTTTCCGCCAATGCGGAGAAGATCAGGAAGGCGCTAAACGGCTAAAAGCCGAAGAAGAGGCCGACGCCGAGAACGAACTCGCCGACGATGATGCCGACGGCGACGCGCTTGCCGAACAACAAATAAGCGGCGAAGCCAGCCGCCGCAGCACCGATGCGCAAGGCCAGGGCGGTCGCGGCCAGCGCCCCGCTCGGGAAGACGATGAGATTGCCGATGACGGCCGCCACCAGGGCTGTCGCCACCGCGCGCACCAGCACCAGCAGGTCCGAATCCTCCGAAATGCGTCCGCCAAAATAGACGCCCAGAAAGCGCCAGCCGTCGGTCGCCAGCCAGCCCGCGACGACGATGAACAGGAACGGCCACCACCAGGCGTCGATCGCCTCGAAGTTCATGAGGCGCGCTTCCGGCGCGACAGGCGATGCCAGGCATAGGCGGCCGCCCCGCCGAGAACGCCCGCCGCCAGCAGATCGAAACCCGGCAAGACAAGGTGAAATGCCGGGCCGAGCGCCAGTCCCAGAACCATGGCGATATGCCCTGCCCGCTCGCGCGCCGAACCCCAGAGCGATGTCAGGAAATACATCGGCGTGATCAGCAGCAAGGCCGCCGAAACGGCGGGCGGCAGGCTGTCGGCCAAGACGAACACTACCGCGACCACGACCATGTTGGCAGCGATGAGCGTAGAGCCGAGACCGAAATACCAACTGGTCCGAAGATCGCGCGGAATGCCGCCGAGGCGCTCCATGGCCAGCACCCAGGAGGTGACCGCGACGAAATGCGACAGCACATAGAGCACCCAGGCGGGTGTGCGCGGCCCGCGCAATTCCGGGATCAGCGCCACGACCATGGGCATCAGGCGAACCGAGGAAAGCGCGACGGCGAAGGCCGCGGCCGGCAGCGACGCGCCCGACAGGATTGCGCCGATCAGCACGACCTTGCCCGGCAGCGCCCAGACGGTGCCGGTCATGAAAACGGTTTCGGCAAGCGTCAGGCCGGCTTCCTTGGCAAGCCCGGCGAAACCGACAAAGGCCGAGGCGAGGATCAGGCCCGGCAAGGAGAAAGCCGCGCC
>JBGTLX010000730.1:0-3027 GCA_041743855.1 Rhizobiaceae bacterium
GATCGAGTGCTGCTTCTCCAGACTCAAGCAGTTCCGACGCGTCGCCACCCGCTTCGAGAAGACAGCCCGAAACTATCTTGCCATCGTCACCATCGCGGCAACCGTCCTCTGGATCAGATAAGTGTCCACACGACCTAGGCGGCGGCGCTCGGGCGAGCAGATAGTGCGCGATACCAGCGCCACACATTCGTCAATTCGTCCGGAACGGTCATGCGCGCCGGCTTCATGAAGTCGACCGCGACAATACCGGTGATGTCGGCGACGGAATACTCGTTTCCTGCCGCAAACTCTCTTGTTCCAAGCTCGGCGTCGAGCAGCCGCAAAAATTCGATTGCCTTGGGTTTGTTGGCCTCGCCCCAATCCGCGATTTGCGGAACCTCCCATTCCTTCATGGCGGGATGGATGTGGCGAAACGCCTGCGCGACGGGATAGAGCAGATGCAGTTCGAGGCGGCGCTGCCACATCTCGACCTGCGCCTTGCCGAACGCGCCGCGCCCGAACAGCGCCGGCTCCGGCTGCATTTCCTCGAAATAGCGGCAGATGGCGATCGATTCGGTGAGGATCGTTCCATCGTCCAACTCGAGCACCGGCAGCCTTTGCAATGGATTGCGGCCGCTCATTGCGCTGTTGCGGTGCTCGAACGCGCCCATGTCGACCGGGACCAGCGGCACGTCGATTGCTTTCTCGGCCAGAAAAATGCGCACCCGGCGCGGATTAGGCGCGCGGCCTCCGTCGAACAGTTTCATCGCAAACTCCAGATGTGTCAGACGCTGAGTATAATGCACTGTCAGGAAAAGCGCAGGATTTGTCGCAGCCAGTCGAGGATGCGACCGAGAGAACCGTGGTCGCCTTCCGTCATACCGCCATGCGTCGCGCGCCAGTTGCCCGGGCGGTCGAATTTGCCGGCCCAGAGGCCGGCCTGATTGCGCCGCGCGGTCCTTTCCTCGGCCACGAAGTCGCCATAAGCGATAGCCCAGCCCGCCTCGACCTGGAGCCGGTTCAGCTCGGCGCCGCCGGCGCTGCACTTGGCCAGCAGACGATCGTAGCGGTCGCGCCGCCAGCCGGCGCACTCAACCGGTTTCCCGCCTATGGCGCGGACCAAGGCTTCGCGGGCGCGCCGTCCGCATGGATAGTCGGTTCCCGAAGCCCGGCAGATCTGGTCGAATTCGGGCGCATCGATGCCCAGCAATCTGATCCGCTCGGCGCCAAGCGTCAGCGAATCGCCGTCGGCCACCACCGCTGCGCCCGCGAGTTGCCAGGTCTCGGTTTGGTCGAGCCGGACCGCCAGCACGATCAGCAGGCCGAGAATGGCCGCCGTCAACCCGTAGTCGAAAAGTCTGCGCCAAAGACTTCGCGCCTGCCCGGCGGGACGGACATGCGGGCGGCCGGGCCGCGACCGACTCATATGGCAAACAGTCCCTTAATCATTTCCGACGTAGCGTGGCGGTCCAGATCAATTGCGCGCAATCCAAGTCGAACCAATGCCGTTGCTACGCTCGAACACGGCGGACAAGATCATTGTGGACCGCAGGAAACCGCATCGCAACAGCGATGTGGCGCGCGCGGTGCGCAAGACGCGCGACCGGCTCGCGCAACAGCCCGGCAGCGTCGTCTTCGACCGCGAATTGCTGATGCAGCATGCCCGCGCCATGGCCAGCAGCGCCGCCGCCATTCCGCTCATGGTGCTGGTCGTGGCGGTGGCCGGACTGTTTGCCGGCATGGGCGGCGAGATCCTTGCGTGGGCTCTGCTCACCGTATCCTGTTATGCCGGCCTGGCGATCGTCGCAAGGCGCGCGGACAGAGCCGATCCCGCGGAGTCCGACGTCGCAGCGACGACACGGGTTTTCCTGGTCGCGCATTTCATCAGCGGGCTGGGCTGGGCCTACTTCGCCACGCTTTCCTGCGGCCAGTGCCAGGTCGAGCAGTTTTCGATCATCAAAGCGGTCGTCCTGCTGATGGCTATCGCCGCGACGGCGTTGACCGCTTCGTCGCTGCGGGGCGCGCTGGCGGCGACCTTCGTGCTGCCGGTGGCGGCCTACACCATCCTCGGCGTCCGTTCCTGGACACCTCTGGAAGGCGTCATGGTCGCCCTGCTGATCGGTGCGCTGCCGTTCTTTTCCCATGTGGCCGGGCACATGAACCGCTCGTCGCTGATGCTGCTCTCGTTCCGCTCCGAAAAGGACGCGCTGATCGCCGAACTGGAGACAGCCAGGTCGATGTCGGACGAGGCCAGACGGCGGGCGGAGGAGGCGAACCTCGCCAAATCGCGGTTTCTGGCCTCGATGAGCCATGAGCTCAGAACGCCGCTCAACGCGATCCTCGGCTTTTCCGAGGTGATGGGCAACGAAGTGCTCGGCCCGATGCAGAACGCCACCTACCGCAATTACGCCAACGACATTCACGAATCGGGCCGGCATCTGCTCGATCTCATCAACGAGATACTCGATCTGTCGCGCATCGAGGCCGGCCGCTACCAACTCAACGAGGAGCCGGTCGGCGTCGCTTCGGTGGTCGAGGATTGCTGTCATCTGATGGAGTTGAAGGCGCGCAACAAGGACATCAGGATCGTGCAGCTTTTCGAGACCGACCTGCCGCGCCTGTTCGCCGACGAGCGCGCGGTGCGGCAGATCACGCTCAATTTGTTGTCGAACGCGGTAAAATTCGCCACCGGCGGCGGCGAGGTGCTGGTGCGCGTCGGCTGGACTGCGGGCGGCGGTCAGTACATCTCGATCAAGGACAATGGCCCCGGCATCCCCGCCGACGAGATTCCGGTGGTGCTGTCGGCCTTCGGCCAGGGCTCCATCGCGATCAAG
Organism: Rhizobiaceae bacterium; assembly: GCA_041743855.1. Taxonomy (GTDB): domain Bacteria; phylum Pseudomonadota; class Alphaproteobacteria; order Rhizobiales; family Rhizobiaceae; genus JBGTLX01. The sequence continues at coordinate 2,814 of JBGTLX010000730.1, forward strand.
AGCGCCGAGCAGGGCACCGGCCTCGGCCTGCCGATCGTGCAGGGCCTGCTGGCCATGCATGGCGGCGAGTTCGACCTGCGCTCGCGGCTGCGCGAAGGCACCGAGGCGATCGCGATTTTCCCCGCCTCGCGCGTCATGGAAGCGCTGCCGGCGCTACCGACCCGCAAGATGGCGAATTTGAAACGGCGCTAAACCCGCACCGCCGCCGCCATCC
>JBGTLX010000731.1:0-1898 GCA_041743855.1 Rhizobiaceae bacterium
CCTCCATCAGCGACATGGCGAGGCTTCGCGCCGCGCTCATCCTTGTCGACAACGGCGTCTATGCCGATGTTTCGGCGCGCGCCGAAACTCTGGCGAGCGAGACCAACACGCTGCGCCACGCCGCGCGCGAGGCGCTCGGCCTGTCCGCATGGAAGGAAGGCAAGTCCGCCGATGCGCTAAAGCTGTTCGAGCAGATCGCCGCTGACGAAGCAGCGCCGCGCAACACGCGCGAACGGGCGACGCTGATGGCCGAACTTATCCGCGGTTCGGGCGCGGCTTCGTAGCCGGGGCCGTGACCTACAAGATCGCCATCATCGGGCGTCCCAATGTCGGCAAGTCGACCCTGTTCAACCGCCTCGCCGGCAAGAAGCTGGCGCTGGTCGACGACACGCCGGGCGTGACCCGCGACAGGCGCGTCCATCCGGCCCGCCTATACGACCTTTACTTCGATGTCGTCGACACGGCGGGATTCGAGGACGCCGCCGCGGCAACCCTTCAGGGCCGCATGCGGGCGCAGACGGAAATCGCCATTCGCGAGGCCGACCTGATCTTCTTCATGGTCGATGCCAAGTCGGGCCTGATGCCCGACGACCGGACTTTTGCCGAGATCGTCCGAAAATCCGGCAAGCCGGTCGTGCTTGTCGCCAACAAGGCCGAGGCGCGCGGCGCTCAAGGCGGTATGCTGGAAGCCTGGGAACTCGGCCTTGGCGAACCCGTCGCCGTGTCGGCCGAGCATGGCCAGGGCCTGCCCGATCTTCGCGACGCGGTGGTCGAAGCGCTCGGCCAAAAGCGCGCCTTCGGCGACGAGGAAGAGGACGAAGCCGACGCGTTTGCTGTCGGCGACGCGCTGGTTGGCGAAGACATCGCCGATCCCGACGCCGAGGCGGCCTACGATGAAACCAAGCCGATGCGGATCGCCGTCATCGGCCGCCCGAATGCCGGCAAATCCACTATGATCAACGCTCTGATCGGCGAGGAGCGCCTGCTCACCGGCCCGGAAGCCGGCATCACGCGCGATTCGATTTCGGTCGACTGGGAATGGCGGGGCCGCACGATAAAACTTTTCGACACAGCCGGCATGCGCCGAAAGGCGCGGGTTCAGGAAAAGCTTGAAAAGCTGTCGGTCGCCGACGGCCTGCGCGCCATCCGTTTTGCCGAGGTCGTCATCGTCGTGTTGGACGCCACGATCCCGTTCGAAAAGCAGGATCTCCAGCTTGCCGACCTGATCGTCCGCGAGGGCCGGGCGTTGGTAATCGCCTTCAACAAATGGGATCTGATCGAGCATCCGCAGGAGATGCTGGCCGAGCTGCGCGAAAAAACCGGGCGGCTGCTGCCGCAGGTGCGCGGTCTGCTGGCGGTAACTGTGTCGGCCGAGACCGGACGCGGCTTAGACAAACTCATGGATGCGATCCTGCGGACCCACAGGATCTGGAACAGCCGCATCTCGACCGGACGCCTCAACCGCTGGCTCGAAGGTGTGCTCGCCCATCATCCGCCGCCGGCCGTCGCCGGGCGCCGGCTGAAGCTGAAATATGTGACGCAGGCGAAAACCCGCCCGCCGGGCTTCGTCATCTCGTGCACGCGCCCCGACGATGTCCCGCAATCCTACATCCGCTATCTCGTCAACAGCCTGCGCGAAGCCTTCGATATGCCAGGTGTGCCGATCCGCGTGTCGCTTCACGCCTCCGAAAATCCCTTCGCCAACCGCGCGAAGAAAAGGCGCAGCTGACGCTGCGTGACGCCGAATTGACGCAGGCCCAGTCACATTCCCGCCGCATCGGCCCCGTTAAGCCTTCATCAAGGTTAATGCAGCACTCTCCAAACCTGTGGGGCCGTGTAGCGTTCTGGAGAGTATATTCGTGCACCGACGACTCGTGACGCGGCTGATTGCCGCCACC
>JBGTLX010000732.1:0-2110 GCA_041743855.1 Rhizobiaceae bacterium
TCGGCGGCGGGCTGGCAGCCGGGCTGGCGGTCGGCATCATCAACGGCCTGGTCATCACCCGGCTCAGAATCCAGCCCTTCATCGCGACCCTTGCCGCCATGCTCGCGGCTTACGGCACGGGGCTGTTGCTCGCCGGCAACCAGTCGGTTTCGGTGTCCTATGACAGCGGCTTCACCATCATCGGTCAGGACGATTTCCTCGGCTTTCCAATACCGGCCTGGATTGCGCTGGCATTCTATGTGGTGGGCTGGGTCGCACTCGAGCGCCACCCCGTTGGCCGCCGCATTCTTGCGATCGGCGACGGCGAAACGACCGCCAGGCTTATGGGCCTGAAGGTCGAGCGCACGCTGATGGGCGTTTACATGACTTCGGGGCTGCTGGCCGGCATGGCGGGCGTCATCCTCGCCTCGCAGTTCGGCGCGGGGCAACCGACGGAAGGCGTCGGCTGGGAGTTGTTCGCCATCGCCTCGGTGGTGGTCGGCGGCACGCTTCTGACCGGCGGCGTCGGCTCGATCGGGGCCACACTTGCCGGCGCGCTGCTGCTTGCCATGGTCTTCAATATTCTAAATTTCGAGAACGGCCTCGGCTGGATTTCGCTCTCGGCCTACTGGCAATCGGTGATCCGCGGCCTGTTTCTGCTGGCGGTCGTGATCCTGCAGGCAAAACTCGCCGGCAACCGAGAGACCATTTGATAATTCTACTCCCACGGGCATCTGACGCAGTTTTCTCCGCTTCCGGTGCTCACGTACCTGAACGTACGCTCCGCTCCGGTTCTCAAAAACCACGCCAGCCGTCTCGCCGCAGCGAATTCTGAAACGGCCTGAGAGGTAACGATCGACGGCGGGTTCAAGATCAACTGAATTCAGCGATTGATCGGGAGCGCAAACGGCACGCCCTCGTAAGCGTCCGCGCCGCGTCCGATGGAAGCGATAGCGTCCACCATGCGGCCTTCGCGGCCAAGCATGATATCCGCCAGGCCAATGAGTCTGGGGTTCGGCGTGGCCGAGGGAGAGAGCGCGCGCAGCGTCCTGGCAAGCTCCGCCTCGTCGCGTTCAGGCGCAAGGGCGGCCGCGATGATGTATGCCGAGGCGGTGGAGCGGCTGATGCCGGCATAGCAGTGGACGACCAGAGGCCGGGCGCGGTCCCAGCCTTTGGCGAAATCGAGCAGGCTGCGGACATGGACCTCGCCGGGCGCCGTCATGCCCTCCTGCGCGGCGGTGATGTCGTGCATGGAAAGCCAGAGGTGATTACCCTCGGAAATGATCGAGGGCCTGGTCATCGCGGTGCCAGCTTCGAGTAGCGAGATGAGGCGGTCGGCGCGCACTTCGGCTACCGTGGCGTCAACCTTGGACAGCGGGCAGACATAGATCATGGCCTTGCTCCTGCTCGCGCGGAGAGGGTTCCGGCATCCGCCCAGACGGCCAACCCCTCATCGAGACGACGCCACTCATCTTCGCTGCCCGGCAGTCCGGCGCGCAGATTGGTCGGGCATTCGGCGAAGTTGCGCAGGATTATACCGCGATGTCCCAATGTCTCAAACAAGCCGGCGGCATCCGGCAAGGAGAAGAAACGGAACAGGCTGGTTCCCCCAGCAGCTCGAATGCCGAATTTTCCGAAAAGCGCGTCGAGGCGGGCTGCTTCCTGATCAAGCTCGCTCCGCATGGCGTCCTGCCATCCGATATCGCCCAGCGCGCGAAGCCCGTAGTCAAGCGCCGGACCGGCGACCGCCCAAGGCCCGAGTTCGGCGTCCAGACGAAGTGCAACGTGTTCGGAAGCGATGGCGAAGCCGAGGCGCACGCCCGCCAGCCCGAAGAACTTGCCGAAGGAGCGCAGCACAACGATGCCGCCCTCCCCAACATTGCCTGCGAGCGATACTTCGCGCGGGCCGACATCCATGAAGGCCTCGTCGACGACCAGAAGCCCGCCCTTCGCCCGAAGTGTCCGGGCAAGATCGAGCAGTTTTTCGCGCGAGACGACGCGGCCGTCCGGATTGTTGGGGTTGACCACGATTGCGAGGTCGGCCCCGGCCAGCGCGTCGAAATCGCTGGTTTCAGAGGCGTCGTGTCCCGCCAAAGCGGCGGCGCGGCGATGCTCGGCATAGGTCGGCCCA
>JBGTLX010000733.1:0-2538 GCA_041743855.1 Rhizobiaceae bacterium
AGGCGGGCGGTTGGCATAGGCAGCCGGGCCGCTGTCATTCGCCGCCACGGCAATCTCCGGCTTCGGCTCGCCGGCCTTGTAGGTGACGAAGAACTTGTCGGTGACGGTGTCGCGCGCGGCGTTGAAGAAGCGCGCGCAGCCATGAATGTGCCGCCAGCGCTCGAAGATCAGGCCCTTGGGATTCGAGCGGATGAAGAAGAACTTTTCGAAATCCTCGTCGGTTTCAGCCGACATGGTTCCCGAGCGCGCGATGTGGGCCTCGCCGACATTGCGGAATTCGAGCTCCGGACGCTCTTCCTCGCAATAGGGGCAGCGGATCAGGAGCATGTTTTGCCTTCGGAGGTTTAGTGCGCCACGGCGGCTGCGGCCGCCTCGTCTATCAGCCGCCCGGTGCGGAAGCGCTCGATGGTGAAGGGCGCGTTGATCGGGTGCGGATTGTCGTTGGCGATGGTGTGGGCAAAGACATGGCCCGAGCCCGGCGTGGCCTTGAAGCCGCCCGTGCCCCAGCCGCAATTAACGTAAAGCCCCGGCACCGGCGTTTTGGCGAGGATCGGCGAGCGGTCCGGCGTCACGTCGACGATGCCGCCCCAGGAGCGCAGCATTTTCATGCGCGTGAACATCGGGAACATCTCGCAGATCGCGTCGAGCGTGTGGCTCAATATGTGCAGGCCGCCGGTCTGCGAATAGGAGACATACTGGTCGGTGCCCGCGCCGATCACCAATTCGCCCTTGTCCGACTGCGAGATATAGGCGTGCACCGTGTTCGACATGACGACGCAGGGAAACACCGGCTTGACCGGCTCCGACACCAGCGCCTGCAGCGGATAGCTTTCCAGCGGCATTCTGACGCCGGCCATGTTCATGATCACAGACGAATGGCCGGCCGCCACCACGCCAACCTTTTTCGCGCCGATGAAGCCCCGCGTCGTGTCGACGCCGGTGACATGGCCGTTGGCCGAGCGCCTGACCCCTGTGACCTCGCAATTCTGGATAATGTGGACACCGCGATCGGATGCCGCGCGGGCGTAGCCCCAGGCGACCGCATCGTGGCGCGCCGTGCCGCCGCGCCGCTGCAAGGTCGCCCCCATCACCGGATAGCGGGCGTCGCGCGAAATGTTCAGCGGCGGGCAGAACTCCTTGGCCTGTTCGGGCGACAAAAACTCGTTGTCGACGCCGTTCAGCCGGTTGGCGTGGACGTGGCGCTTCAGCACCTGGATGTCGTGCACATTGTGGGCGAGCATCATGACGCCGCGCGGCGAATACATGACGTTGTAGTTCAAATCCTGGGAAAGCCCGTCCCACAGCTTGACAGCGTGATCGTAGATGCCGGCGCTCTCGTCATAGAGATAGTTGGAGCGGATGATGGTGGTGTTGCGGCCGGTGTTGCCGCCGCCGAGCCAGCCCTTTTCCAGCACCGCGACGTTCGTGACGCCGTGCACCTTGGCGAGGTAATAGGCGGTCGCCAGGCCATGGCCGCCGGCCCCGACGATAACGACGTCGTAGTCCTTCTTCGGCTCGGGCGAGGACCATTGCTCCTCCCAGCCCTTGTGGCCGCGCATGGCCTCGCGGGCGATGGCAAATACCGAATATTTCCGCATGTTTCCCTGGGCCCCGCCGATACCGCCGCTAGCCTGAGCGTCCGTCCGAAAGCGAGGTGTATCACTAGCGAAAAGCCGATGCCACCTTTGCGCTGTTTGCGACGGCGGTTGCCGCTTTGCGCCGGGATGCCGCCGACATCGAGCGGGCCTCGACATCGATCCTTGATTCTGATAACCAGCCGCCACGAATTTCGCGGCTGCCGCCGCGGAAGCAATTGCCGCAAGCCTCTGGCGCAACCGAAAACAGGATCACCCGTGCAGGTTCTCGTCCGCGACAACAATGTCGAGCAGGCGCTTCGCGCGCTCAAAAAGAAGATGCAGCGCGAAGGCACATTCCGCGAAATGAAGCGCCGGAAATTCTACGAAAAGCCCTCGGAAAAGAAGGCCCGCCAAAAAGCGGAAGCCGTTCGGCGCGCGCGCAAGCTTATTCGCAAGAAACTGCAGCGCGAAGGCGGCGCCTAGGGTTTGTCAATCTTGCCGTGCGCTCTCTGTGATCGCAAATTGGCAAGTGCGCGTATCGGTCGTTTAGGGTGACTACGACCCCGGTTTCGACAGGAGTTTGACATATGAAGCGTCTGGCCATTTTGATTGCGCTGTGCGCCTTCGCGGCTGCTTGCGAGACCATAAAAGGCGTCGGCCGGGACATTGAAAAGACCGGTGAAGCGATCGACGACGCTGTTAGCAGTTAGGAACTACAGCGATTTTCCCGCAGGTGAGGCGATATCGCCGCACCCTTCCAATTTTCAGCAGAAGTTCGACAAAATTTAACCGCATGGTTAGCAATCGGAAACCATAGCGCGATATAGACGGTGTATCCTCCGGGGGGATGTCCGGGGCGTGACTGCCCCAGAGGAACCATCGTTTGAATGGTCGATTTTGGAGGGGTTCGTGTCTCAAGCCTTGAAGTTCCTCGCCGCAGCAGCGTGTTTTTCGTCGCTCG
>JBGTLX010000734.1:0-7703 GCA_041743855.1 Rhizobiaceae bacterium
AACGCAGGCCTGGCCCGGCGCGATGCCGGCCTCGCCATCGGCAAGCTCCACCCAGATCGCGCCGTCTTTGGCGTGCAGGACCGCCGGCCGGGGCGGGCGCGTCGAGCGCACCTTGGCGAACAGTTCCAGCCCTCCAGCGGAAATGTCGGCGAGATCGCTGTCGCCCAGCCAGTTCATCTGCCGCAAGAAGATTCGGTGCGTCTCCAGCGCCTCGCGCGGGCCGACGATGATGCGGGCCCGTTCGGCGTCGAGATGCACAACATAGAACGGTTCGCCGGCGGCGACGCCGATGCCGCGACGCTGGCCGATCGTGGAATGCAGGATCCCTTCATGACGGCCGAGCACGCGCCCGTCCATATGCACGATGTCGCCGGGGTTGGCGGCGGTCGGCCTAAGCTTTGCGATGATGTCGGAATATTTGCCCTGCGGCACGAAGCAGATGTCCTGGCTGTCGGCCTTGGCGGCGACCGTCAGGCCCATCGCCCCGGCGATGGCGCGGACCTGCGGCTTCGACATCGAACCCAGCGGAAAGCGCAGATAGTCGATCTGCGCCTGCGTCGTGGCGAACAGAAAATAGCTCTGGTCGCGGTCGGCGTCGACCGGCCGATAGAGCGCGCGATGCGCGCCATTGGCCCGGCTGGAGACATAATGGCCGGTGGCGAGCGCATCGGCGCCGAGTTCGCGCGCCGTCGCCAAAAGATCGGCGAACTTGACCGTCTGATTGCACGACACGCAGGGGATGGGCGTCTCGCCGGCAATGTAGCTTTGGGCGAACGGGTCGATCACCGCCTTGCGGAAGCGCTCCTCATAGTCAAGCACGTAGTGCGGGATGCCGAGCGTCTCGGCGACGCGGCGCGCGTCGCCGATGTCCTGACCGGCGCAGCATGAGCCGGTGCGATGCGCGGCCGCGCCATGGTCATAGAGCTGCAGCGTCACGCCGACGACATCGTAACCTTCGCGGGCAAGCAGGCCGGCAACCACGGATGAATCGACGCCGCCCGACATCGCAACGACGATGCGGGTGTCTTCCGGTCTGCCGGGAAGGTCGAGGCTGTTCATCCGTCTGGTTCCGCTTTCCGGGATTTGCTTGACGCTAAGCAATATAGGTCAAGCCTTGGCGGCGCGCCATCCGGACCGCACCGATGGCATCAATCTTGCGATCTTGGCGACCGCTCAAATGCAACCCAAATCCCTAACGCGCGATTCATGATCGTTACTTACCCATTAGGAAACGCTTAGGCAATTTTTAAAGCTGTGGCGCTACAGTCACGCTGATTGTGTCTGAAAGTTTGCGTTTGTAGAGAGTACGATGACCGATCTGATAAGACCGCGAGTCAAATATGTTATCGGGCCTGACGGCAGCCCGCTTACGATTGCCGACCTTCCGCCGACCAATACGCGGCGCTGGGTTATCCGGCGCAAGGCCGAAGTTGTCGCCGCCGTTCGCGGCGGGCTCCTCAGCCTCGAAGAAGCCTGCAATCGCTACAAGCTGACCACGGAGGAATTTCTCTCCTGGCAGGCATCCATCGATGAATACGGCCTTGCCGGCCTGCGGACGACACGAATCCAGCAATACAGGCATTAGGGTGTATCATATTCAGGCCATCTCGTCCTGCAAATGGCGGGTTTCTGTGCTTCCGATGCTCACGTACCCAGTAGTACGCTCCGCTTCGATCTCGAAACCCCACCGGTTTGGTCGCTTACGCGCCCGTCTTCGACTCCGGCTCGGCCTGACCTAAATCTCAACACATCCCTAGGAAACATCGCCGCAGCGCGCTGCGCGACAGATCAGGCGGCCACCGCCTTGATCGCCCATGCTCTGGTACGCAGAGGGATCGATCCATCGTCGCGGCGCGGAAGGCTGTCTTGCAGCTTCTCCTTCAGGCGCTGCCGGGCCTCGGGGTCGAGGCTCATGCAATAACCCGGCGCCGGGCCGGCGCCCAAGGTAAACGGCCGCCAATAGTCGTCAAAATCCCGAAACACCGTCGACGCCTCGATTGGCACGCAGACGACTGAAGCCAATCCGGCGCTCCTGGCCAATTCGGTCAGCCGGTCCGGCGTGCAAAAGGGAAAACGCCTGCCCTCGGCAAGATCCAGCGCGGCCGGGTCGAGGGAGGTCGCGGCATTCCAGAAGGCGCGCATGAATTCCACGCCACCGCCAGGATAGTCCCAGACATAGAAGCCAACCGTACCTCCGACACGGGTCACCCGCTTCATCTCGGACAGCGCCTTTTCCCTGTCGGGCACAAAATTCAGAACGAGCGCCGACACGACAACGTCCCGGCTGGCGGTTTCCTGACCTAAGGATTGGGCGTCACCCACCTGAAAGTCGGCGCGTCCATCCGTCACTGTCGCCCGAGCCTTGGCAAGAAAGCCTTCGGACGGGTCTATCGAGATCAGGCTCTTCGGGTTGCAGCTAGAAAGGACAGCGGCGGACAGCGCGCCCGTCCCGCAGCCAATTTCCAACCAATCCAGGCCGCCCGGAGCGTCGAACCAGTCGAGAAAGCGCGGCGCGATCTGGCGGCTCCACCGCCCCATATAGGAATCGTAGCTGTCGCCCGCCTGCCAGGCATCGTGGCGCGATGCTTCGGCCATCGATGAGTCCTCCCACACCGCCTGTTACGCTAGAGCCCCGGATGTCAAGTTGAACCCATTCTGTTTCCCGGATGGGGAGTCGATCCACGCGGAGGGGCGCGAAGCCCGATGGGGTTCCATCGGGCGAACGGTCCGACAAAGTCTGCGTCCGCCAGCGGAAACCTTGCGGGCCGGCGGCAGAACGATTCAACTTGAGCATCCGAGGCTCTAGGTCAAGTGTAGAAAATTTTCCGAAAAACAGGAACCGGTTTTTGAAGACACGGCGCTCGGGCCCAGGCTGGAAGCCTGCTCCCGCCAAACGCAGTAAACCGGAGCTAGCCGATCATGGCGCTGCGTGGTGGATCGATGTCGCGACCTCTGGTGTCGCGCGATTCCAGCATTTCCGCCTTGGCAAGCTCCGCTTCAGCTTCGGAGAGTATGAATTCGGCAGCATTCTTCTGTTGGGCGAGGTCGAACTGGGAATTCTTCAGATTGTCGCGGCGCAGGCGCGCCGCCCTGGCGAAGGTAGGGTAGGCGAAATGATTGAGATCGGTGATGCCGGCCTTTTTTTCCTCGGCATTGATCTGAATTTCGAGCTCGGACGCCATGCGGTCGAATTCGGCGATCATCATGTCGAGCTGGAGCAGTTGCCGGCGCTTCTCGGTGACCTGAAACTGTTTCAGGCGAACGAGGTTTTCACGTGATTTCATGAACGACTACTCCCGCAACGCCAACAGTCACTGTTCTGCCCTATCCCGCGTCTGCCTGGCCCTGTCCGGCGGCATGGAAAACAAAATCCTAAGATTTCGGCCGCCCGGTAACCATTCGTTTACGCGCATTGTTAATCATACGCGTCAGGACTTAAGGCCGGGTAAAAATTCCGGGCTGCGGGTAGAGCCGGCGCCAGCGCTTCCACGGCGCTACTTAGCCCGGATTTCTAAAGCGTTGCTGCAGGGGCATAGGGTGTGATTCATGTTTGGATTCAATAAGGTGTAGTCAGTGGTTAAAAAATCTGTTATCGCTAACCAAGCGGAATCACGATTTGTTAACCATTAAATGGCAGCCTTTGTTTCAGGTAAACACTGCTCCGGCCCCGACAGCTTGTGAATCGGTCCGACGGCAGAAAAGGGGATTTAAATGCGCGTTCTGCTGATAGAAGATGACAGTGCAACCGCACAAAGCATCGAGCTGATGCTGAAATCGGAAAGCTTCAATGTCTATACCACGGACCTTGGTGAGGAAGGTGTCGATCTTGGCAAGCTTTACGACTACGACATTATCCTCCTCGACCTCAATCTGCCGGATATGTCCGGCTACGAAGTCTTGAGAACGCTTCGCCTGTCCAAGGTAAAGACGCCGATCCTCATCCTGTCCGGCATGGCAGGCATCGAAGACAAGGTTCGCGGTCTCGGCTTCGGCGCGGACGACTACATGACCAAGCCTTTCCACAAGGACGAACTGGTGGCGCGCATTCATGCGATCGTGCGCCGCTCCAAGGGCCATGCGCAATCCGTCATCACGACCGGCGATCTGGTAGTCAATCTCGACGCCAAGACGGTTGAGGTGGGTGGCCAGCGCGTCCATCTGACCGGCAAGGAATATCAGATGCTGGAGCTGCTCTCGCTTCGCAAGGGCACAACGCTGACCAAGGAAATGTTCCTGAATCACCTTTATGGCGGCATGGACGAGCCGGAACTGAAAATCATCGACGTGTTCATCTGCAAGCTCCGCAAAAAGCTCGACGCCGCTTCCGGCGGCCAGAATTACATCGAAACCGTCTGGGGTCGCGGCTATGTGCTGCGCGAGCCGGAAGAGATACGCGTCAGCGCCTGACAGATCGCGCCGACTTCGACGCAAAGCCCGGTTCCGACCGGGCTTTTTTGCTTTCCGTGCAGGCGTCAGGCGGCTGCCTTCTGCAAAGTGCGGAACTTGTCCAGCAGCTGCGGACGGTTGAAAGGCTTCAGAAGATAGCCCTGGGCGCCGGCGCGCTTGGCGCGCATGATGGCGGCGATGTCGACTTCGGTCAGGCAGATGGCGATGCGCGGCTTCACCGGTGTTTCGATCGCGCGCACGCGGCGGATGAACTCGACGGCGGTCATGTCGTGCAGCGCTCCGTCCACGACGATGATTTCGGGCATGTCGGCGGCGCACATGGCGACCGCGTCGAAACCCGTGGTCGCTTCGATGATGATGAGTTCCGTGCTGCCGAGAATGCGCTTGGCGACCTTCCTGATCACCGCAGAATCATCGACGAACATGCAGCGTGTCATTGTCGGTCCCCGTGGCCTGCCCGCTCGAGCCGGATGCAGCAGGCATTTCCGGGATGACCATAGGACGTCAGTGTGAATAACCCGAAAAGCGGTTAGGTAAACTTTTCGGAAATATCGGGGCGGCCGGCGCGTGCTTTACTCGATCGGCGCTGACGCCAGCGTTCTTCAAGCAGGATTTGCAGGTCAGGCGGCGGTCAGCACGACTTCTTCCGAGGTCGCGTGAATGGCGATCGTCATCCCGGCCTCGCGGGCCAAAAGCAGCGTATAATAGGGCTGGACCGTATGGGCGTCGATCGCTTCCTCGGGCTTGAGGCCTGAGTGAAGCTCCAGGAATTTCGGCGGCACGCGCACCATGGGGCCGCTGGAAGCCAGCCTGAATTTGGGCTCGGTCTCGACGTCGTCGAGGTTGACGGTGATCTTGCCGCCGCGCGGGATCGCGGCCAGGGCGATCAGCACCAGGTTCAGGAGCAGCTTGACCTGGTTCTTGGGCAGCAGCGCGCGCCGCCCGATCCAGGCCAGTTCCGGCTTCTCGTTCCTGAGGAACGCCGTCGCCACCGCCTCCGCGTCGCCGGTGTCGATCATCATGCCGGCCGAGCCGGCCGCGCCAAAGGCTATGCGCGCAACTTGCAGCCGCGCCGAGGCGTTGCGGGCGCTTTGCCGGATGAGCTTCATCGCATCTTCGTCGGCGCCGCCCTCGTCGAGCAATTCGAGCCCGTTGTTGATCGCGCCGACCGGCGAAATGACGTCATGGCAGACCCGGCTGCACAGGAGCGCCGCCAGTTCGGGCGCCGAAAGCGTAAACAATTCCGACATTGCTTTGACCTCTCGAAAATCCGGAAAGCAGCCGGCTCGCCCAGCCCCCGAATCACATCTGCTTCAGGACATTTGGTTACAACGGCGCGCACTGTGGCGGCAAGGAAAGCGGCAGCCTTCTGCCCAGGATCACATACCGGAGCGCGCGACGCCGACAAAGCGCCGCGCACTGCCCACAATCGGCCATCTTCGCCGCGCCGGTTAATGGTTGAAAAAGGATTACGGCATAGATTTCGCGCATCAAGTTTCTTTCGAGCGGCCGCCAAGAGCCGCGACAGGGTGAGGCGTCGGCGAATCTGCTCCCGGACGGAGATTGGAAGCATGAATTCCCGATTGAAAGAGCGGATTTCGATCCGCATCGCGGCAATGATACTCGCTTTGGCGGGTTTGCTTTGCTTTTCGGCCTCGACGGCTCGCGCCCAGGACTATTCCGCGCAGGAAATCGTCGATTCAGGTCATCGCTTCTTCGGCGCGACATCCGGCGGGTTGGCGAGCGTGATCGAAAAGGTTTTCGAATCCTACGGCCTGCCCAATGGCTACGTGCTGGGCGAGGAGGGTTCGGGCGCGCTGGTAGGCGGCCTGACCTATGGCGAGGGAACGCTCTACACCAAAAATGCCGGCGACCATAAGGTGTTCTGGCAGGGGCCTTCGCTCGGCTGGGATTTCGGCGGCCAGGGATCGCGAACCATGATCCTCGTTTACAATCTCGACGACGTTCCCAATCTCTACGACCGGTTCGGCGGCGCGGCGGGATCGGCCTATGTGGTGGCGGGCGTCGGCTTCACCGTCCTGAAAAGAGGCAATATGCTGCTTGTCCCGGTCCGCACCGGGGTCGGCGCCAGGCTCGGCGTGAATGTCGGCTATCTCAAACTGACGGAACAGCCGACCTGGAACCCGTTTTGAGACTGTTTTGAAAATTCTACTCTGCCGGGCGGCTCGCCGGCGGGCGTCTCCATCGGCCAGCCTACCTGACACAAAGGCATGGCGTTTTATCGCGCCACTGGATTTCGGCCACGGTGGCGTGGCACATAGGGGCGGCCCCTTAACGGAAAAACCGCCCAATTGATCCAGTCTATTCTCCTGTTCGCTCTTGGTTTCCTGTGCGCCGGATTGCTCGCGCTGATGATCGCGCCAGCGATCTGGCGGCGCGCGGTCCGGCTTACCCGCAAGCGGGTCGAGGCGTCGGCGCCGCTGACCATGGCCGAGTTTCGGGCCGAAAAGGACCGGGTCCGCGCGGAATTCGCCATGGCGACGCGCCGCCTCGAAATCGGCGCCAAAGCCGCGCGTGAAAAGGCCGCCCTCCAGATCATCGAGCTCAGCCGCAACCGCGAGGAACTCAAATCCATGGCTCAGCAGCGCATGGAGGAAAGTGGGGCAATTGAGGAGCTGAACAGGAGGGCGAATGAACTCGAAGCGGAGTTGCGCCGGAAAGACGATCAGATGCAGCGTCTGGCCGAAAAACTCGCCGCCGCGGAAACTCTGTCGCAGCAGAGCGAAACGGAACTCGAGAAGCTCGGGCTGATGTACGACGAGGCGAGCTTTGCCGCCGGCACCCGGCAGATCGAGCTGGTTGCGAGCGAAAGCCATATCGACAGGCTGAGAGACGATGTTGCGATGCTTCGCGAACGGGGCGAGGAGGCCGAGGCAAGAGTCCAGATGTCCATCGAGGAAGGCCTGGCGATCGCCAATGCGCTGGAATTGGAGAAGCAGCGGGGGGCCGAACTGCAAGCCAAAATCGACGTCATGTTCGCGACGCTCGCCGCCGGCGACGAGAAACTCGGCAAGCGCGAGCGGGACTTGTCGCGGCTGCGGGAGAAATTGCGCTCGAAGCGCGACAAAAACAAAAGCCTCGCGCCCGGCATGGTGTCCGACCGCGAATTTTCCGAGAAAACGCTGACCGAGCTTATCCGCAAGAATCGCACGCTCAAGGAAGAACTTGCCGCCGCGCAGAGCGCCGCTGCCGGCGACGAGGCCCAGGCCGGCGCTGCGCTGCGCGTACAGATAAGCGAACTCGCGGCGCAGGTGGTGGCTCTCACGGCGATGGCC
>JBGTLX010000735.1:0-6985 GCA_041743855.1 Rhizobiaceae bacterium
TCGCCGACGAGGCAGCCGACAAGGCTGCGGCAGACGCCGAAGCCAAGCGCGTCGCTGACGAAGCTGCGGCTAAGGCTGCGGCAGACGCCGAAGCCAAGCGCGTCGCCGATGAAGCGGCAGCCAAGGCTGCGGCGGACGCTGAGGCAAAACGCGTCGCCGACGAAGAAGCCGCGAAGACTGCGGCGGACGCGGAAGCCAAGCGCGTTGCGGACGAAGCTGCCGCACTGGAGCCGAAACCCTATGTCGTCGTCGCCGGTGACAGCCTCTGGAATCTGGCGCACAAGAACTATGGCGACGGGATGAAGTGGCCGGTGATCGCCGCAGCCAATCCTGACGTTTCACCCGATGTGCTGATCGTCGGCGCGACGATCATGCTGCCGCCCGCCCCCTGATTGTTAGGGCAATGACTCGACAGAATGACGCCCGACCGCATGGCCGGGCGTTTTTGCATCGACCGGCTGTTTGAGCGTGATTTTGAACCAAAGCGCCGCATTGCTAATTTCGGGCCGGTGCGGGAGAAAGACCCGATGGATGTCGCGAGAGTGACCGGGGTGACGGAGACGAGCGCGGTCGGCCCCTTGCCGGCCGGCCATCCGCCGCTCGCGTCCAGGAAGATCGGTGTGCTGCTGGTCAATCTCGGCACGCCCGACGGCACCGACTTCAAATCGATGTGGCGCTATCTGCGCGAGTTCCTGTCCGATCCGCGCGTCATCGAATTGCCGCGCACGATCTGGTATCCGATCCTTTATGGCATCGTGCTGAACACGCGGCCGCAAAAATCCGGCACGAACTACGCAAAAATCTGGAACCGCGAGCGCGACGAATCCCCTCTCCGGACTTTTACGCGCGCCCAGAGCGACAAACTCGCCGCGGTCCTCGGCGACCTACCGCAGGTGGTGGTCGACTGGGGCATGCGCTATGGCAACCCGTCGACCGAAAGCGCTGTTCTCCGGCTGGCCGAACAGGGTTGCGACCGCATCGTCGCCTTCCCGCTCTATCCGCAATATTCCGCGACGACGACCGCGACCGCCAACGACAAGTTCTTTGCCGCGCTGATGAAGCTGCGCGACCAACCGGCCGCGCGCACCGTGCCACCCTATTACGACGATCCAGCCTATATCGACGCGCTGGCGCGCTCGCTGGAGAAGCATCTGGCCGCGCTCGACTTCCAGCCGGAGATCGTCGTCGCTTCCTATCACGGCATTCCCAAAGCCTATTTCATGAAGGGCGACCCGTATCACTGCCATTGCCAGAAGACGACGCGGCTGCTGCGCGAAAAACTCGGCTGGGAGGACGGCCGGCTGATCACCTGTTTCCAGTCGCGCTTCGGCGCGCAGGAATGGCTGCAGCCCTACACCGACAAGACGGTGGAAAAACTGGCCCACGACGGCGTCAAATCCATCGCCGTGATCAACCCCGGCTTCTCCTCCGACTGCATCGAGACGCTGGAGGAGATCGCACAGGAAGCAGGTGAAATCTTCCACGAAGCCGGCGGTACGAATTTCGCGCATATCCCCTGCCTGAACGACAGCGACGAGGGCATGGCGGTCATCGAGGCGCTGGTGCGGCGCGAACTGTCGGGCTGGGTTTGAGGCTCCTCGACAATTCTATTTTGGCGGCCACCTGACGCGGTTTTCTACGCTTCCGGCTCACGTACCCAAATGTACGCTCCGCTCCGGGTCTCGAAAACCACGCCATCTGACTCGCCAAAAGCGAATTCTCGGGCCGCCTCTAAATTGGTGGCCGCAGGAACAAGACGGGTTCGAGGCCGTTGTCAGCCGCCTCCCCGGAGATTTGGATGCCCCGAAAACTCGACCTCAGAAGCGGCCGGCCCGTCTGGCTCGCCTATCGCGCGCCGACGGTTCCGACTGAAAAACTGACGCGAGACGTCGCTTGCGATGTCGCCATCGTCGGCATGGGGATCAGCGGCGCGATGATGGCCGAGGCGCTGACGGCTGAGGGACATTCGGTGATCTGCATCGACCGCCGCGGCCCGATGCAAGGATCGACCGCGGCCACCACCGCGCTTGTTCAGTTCGAGATCGACCAGCCCATGGTCAAACTGTCGAAGATGATCGGGCGGCGTTCGGCCGAACAGGCCTGGCGCCGCTCAAGGCTGGCGGTCCTCAATCTGCGCGGGCGCATTGCCGAACTCGGCATCGACTGCCGCGTCAGCGGAACGCATTCGCTTTATCTCGCCGGAAATGTGCTCGGCCCGGGCGAGTTACGCGAAGAGGCAGGACTTCGGCAACAGGCCGGAATTCGCGCGACTTATTTGCCGCCAAAAAAGCTGGCGGACCAATTCGGCATTGCGCGCGACGGCGCGATTCTGAGCCACGACAATCTGTCGCTCGACCCACGCAAGCTGGCGGCGGGCCTGCTCAACAAGGCGCTCGAACGCAAGGCGAAGTTTTATGCCCCGGTCGAGGCGACTTCGATTCAGGCTTCCAAGGACGAGGTTATTTTGCAAACCAAGGCCGGCCCCGTGATAACGGCAAAGCAGGTCGTGCTGGCCACCGGTTATGAGCTGATGGACATGGTGCCGGCGGACAACCACTCGGTCATCTCGACCTGGGCCATCGCCACCAAGGCGCAAAAGCCGAAAATCTGGCCCGGTCACGCCTTCATCTGGGAAGCGTCCGACCCCTATCTCTATATGCGCGCGACGGCGGACGGGCGGGTTATCTGCGGCGGCGAGGACGAGGAGTTCACCGACGAGACGCTGCGCGACGAACTAATTGCGGACAAATCGGCCCTCATCTCAGCAAAACTGGCAAAGCTGTTTCCGCAGCTCGACGCCAAGCCCGAATTTTCATGGACAGGCTCGTTCGGCACCACCCCGACCGGCCTGCCGGTCATCGGCGCGGTGCCGCGCCACCCGCGCATCCACGCCATCCTCGGCTATGGCGGCAACGGCATCACCTTCTCGCAGATCGCTTCCGAGATGGTGGCGTCGGCGCTCGGCGGACGCGATGATACCGACGCCAAGCTGTTCGCCTTCGACCGCTGAGCGGGTCGACAAACCGCCCAGCCCTGATTGTATCGCCGCCCAAAGCCACATAAATGTCGGGCGGGGCCCGGCGGCGCTACCGATTCCCCGGCGCCGCTCAAGTATTGGGAACAAGCCGCATGTTTACGGGTCTCGACATCATCATCCCGGTGCTGGTCATTCTGGTGCTGCTGGTCATCTTCACCGGCATCAAGACCATTCCGCAGGGCTTCAACTATACGGTCGAGCGCTTCGGCCGCTACACGCGCACGCTGACGCCCGGCCTCAACCTGATCGTTCCCTTCGTCGACCGCATCGGCGCGAAGATGAACATGATGGAGCAGGTTTTGGACGTGCCGACGCAGGAGATCATCACCCGCGACAACGCCATCGTGGCGGTCGACGGCGTCGCCTTCTACCAGGTGCTGAACGCGCCGCAGGCGGCCTATCAGATCGCCGGCCTGCAGAACGCCATCCTCAACCTGACCATGACCAACATCCGCACGGTTATGGGGTCGATGGATCTGGACGAGCTTCTGTCCAACCGCGACGCCATCAACGAGCGGCTGCTGCGCGTCGTCGACGAGGCGGCGCATCCGTGGGGAATCAAGGTGACGCGCGTCGAGATCAAGGACATCAATCCGCCGGCAAACCTGGTCGAATCCATGGGCCGCCAGATGATGGCCGAGCGCAACAAGCGCGCCCAGATCCTCGACGCGGAAGGCCTCAAACAGGCGCAGATCCTGGAAGCCGAGGGCCGCAAGGAGGCTGCTTTCCGCGACGCCGAGGCGCGCGAGCGCTCCGCCGAAGCCGAGGCCCGCGCAACGCAGGTCGTGTCGGACGCGATCGCCAAGGGCGACGTGCAGGCGCTGAACTATTTCGTCGCGTTGAAATACACTGAGGCGCTGGCCAGGATCGGATCGGCCGGCAACAGCAAGGTCGTGCTGATGCCGATGGAGGCGTCCGCGCTGATCGGCACGCTGGGCGGCATCGGCGAGATCGCCAGGGAAGTAGTCAGGACCGACGGCACGGCCGGCGCGCTCCGGCAGGCTTCGCGCCCGCCGGCCATCCTCCCGGAAGAGAGCTAAGCCGGCGGGGCGGGCAAAGACATGCTAGAGCGGATTTTTGCCGAACTCGGCCCCTGGAACTGGATGGTTCTGGGTTTTGCGCTGTTGGCGCTGGAAATCCTCGTCCCCGGCGTTTTCCTGCTGTGGATCGGGTTGGCCGCGCTTGTTATCGGGGCGCTGTCGTTGCTGCTTTGGGACCTTGGCTTCTGGGTCTGGCAGACGCAGGTGCTGGCATTTCTGGCGCTGGCTCTGGTGCTGGCCTTCACCGGCAAGCGGATCATGACGGGGCGTGGCGACGCGAGCGACCAGCCGCTGCTCAATCGCCGCGCCGAGCAGCTCGTCGGTCGGATCGCGACGCTGACCGGCCCGATCGAAAACGGCCGCGGCAAGCTGCATCTCGACGACACCGTCTGGCGTATCACCGGACCGGACTTGCCCGCCGGCGCAAAGGTGAGGGTGGCGGGCGTCGGCCAGTCGGATCTGGAACTGGTGGTGGAGAAGGCTTGAGGGGTGGGGTCCATTCTGACCCGATGCTGTCTTTCCGGCTTTGCCATTCACCGCACGCAATCGGGAGAAGACAGGCGGTGCCGCAGTCACTATTGACTCCGCGTGATGAACCGGGCGCGTTCAAGTAGTTCATCGAACGTCACAATGTCTATGCTGCGGATCTCTCGCCGAAACAGTTCGAAGGTATCGCGCATCACGTTCGCGGCTCTGGGGTTCGGGGCACACGAGAACTCTTCACGCGACCCTACAACCAAGATGCTTTTGGTGTTTCTCGTGCGAGTCATCAGAACCTCGGTACCCGCTTGTTAAAATGCTCGCCCGTTTGTGCGAAGGACAACCATTCCGCCTTCTGTTCGATAATTTGGGAAACAGCACTCATGAATTCCGGGCTGAACTCCCACGTTCCGGCACGTCCACCACGGCTGGCCCTGAAAATCGAAGTATCGGGCTTCTTGATTTCAACAAGCACCGTGTAATCCGTGAAGCTCATGAGGAAGTCGATCACGGGCTTGTTATGGTTGTCGGTGCCTCCACCCCCGACCGTCATTTCACGGCCAAACTGGCGCATCACGCGATAGTCGAGACCGTACCCGAAGACCCACTGCTCACGATCAAAGAAGTCCTGCCACTGCGCCTCGCTCCAATCCTTGAGACGTATGTGCTTTTCATACTCCTCCAGCCCCTGCCGACGTCCGAGAAGGATGTTGATTTCCTCGTCAGTCAGTGACTCTTGCAGAGCGCGCAGAAGGCCGCTCCTCTGTCCGTCCGACATGTTCCTGATGCGGTCAACGATTCCACGATCCGAAGCATCTATGATCGCTTTCGGCCCGGCCTTCGTGGAGATGTCCTCGATCTGGAAGTTCTCTTGGTTGGAGAAGTCGATGAACTCAACCTGAGACAGAAAACCAAGAAGGCGGGTGAACTCGTCGGCGCGGAAAGTAAATTCGTCTTTCTCAATCGCCTCGATCCAGTCGCCTGCGCGTGGCTTGAAGGTCTGGAGGGTCAGCCGTCTAATCTTCTTATCGTCTTGGGTGACGAGGGCCGTGACTTGAGTCTTGCGGACATCCCCCGTCAAGCGGAGGCACATCGCGCTTTGAATCTCACCGAAATGAAGTTTGTCGTTTCCCTCGAATACGATTCTGATGTTTCGCTTAAGCTCCAAGTCCAGTGCGCTGTAGGTGAACACCTTGGAGATATAGGTCTTAGCCTGTTTGCGCAGCTTGAAAAACTCGTACTCGCTTTCGTCATTCATGCCCCACACCTCCAAGCCCCCGGTATCCTATAGCATCAAAACACCCTTCCTGCGCGCGCCCATCGCTCGTTCATCGCCACCCACAAATACCATCTTGCTCCAAGGCCACCCCTCTTTTTGCGGCGCAAGCGGCCGCTTCACTCGTCGAACAATTCGGCATGAGTGCCGGTCCGGACAAAGACCACGAGCCCGGTCTTCTGGCTGTCGTCAAGCTTGTAGGCGAGCAGGAAATCCCCGCCGATATGGCATTCGCGATGTCCTTCCCATTGGCCTTTCAGCGGATGATCCAGCCATTCCGGGCCAAGCGGCGCGTCGTTAGCGATCAGCAGAAGCATCGCTTCCTTGAGCCGGTTCATGTCGAACCGGCCGGAGCGCGACAGCCTTTCCCAATCCTTCAGGAAGGATTTTGCATAGTCGGCCGAGCGGGGCAGCGCCGCCCGCTTACTTGCCGCTCTTCTTTTCAAGATCGGCAAACAGTTCGCCGGCCGTCGCGAAACGGGAGCGACGCGTCCGCGCGATCTCGTCCGCCTCGGCCATCGCGGCGCGGGTCTCCGCGTTCGGAACCTTAAGTTCCAGCGGGAAGGCTTGGTCGATCACGACACGGCGCAGGAACAGGCGCACGGCGTCCGACACGGATAAGCCCATGGCGTTCAGCGCTTCCGTCGCCTTTTCCTTGGTGTCGTCGTCCACCCGGACATGAAGCATAGATGTTTGCGCGGCCATTCCGATCTCCTGTGCCCCGATAATATGTATCTCAAAAGAGTTACAGTCAAGGTCCGGGAACGGGAGCCGCCTAAGCCGCCCCGATCCTCAGCAAATCATGCAAATGCACCAGCCCGACCGGGCGGTCGTCCTCGACCACCATGAGCGTGGTGATCGACGAAGCGTTGATCATCTGCAGGGCGGTGGCCACCAGCGTGTCGGGCGAAACGCTCTTCGGACTGCCGGACATCACTTGCTCGACCGTCATCGACGTAAAGTCGCTGCCAATTTTTCGGCGCAGATCGCCATCGGTGATGATTCCCGCCAATTGCCCCCCAGCCGACACCACCGCTACGCATCCAAATCCCTTGGCCGACATCTCCAGCACCGCCTCGCGCATGCCCGTGCTCGCGGGAACCAGCGGCAGGCTTTCTCCGACATGCATGATTTCGCGCACCTGCTTCAGGC
>JBGTLX010000736.1:0-3294 GCA_041743855.1 Rhizobiaceae bacterium
GCTGCCGGCTGCAAGGGATTTCGCGCCGCAAGCTCAGCCGCAGATCAGGCGGCCGGCTTGTCCGGCGCAGGCCACGCTGCGCGCCCCGGGCAGTGCGCCGATGAGCGCGATCTGCGAGCGCGTCTCATATGCGCGTCCCACAAAGCCGCACCACAGCCGCTCGACCGGCAGGTTTTCTCGGGCGTCGTTGAGCGCGGCATATGTCCCGGTTAAGGGGTCGAACCACAACTCGATGCGTGACGAGGTTCCGGGCGCAGCCGCCGCAAGCTCGATCGAATACCAATGGGCGATCTCGCCGTTGCAGGACACCGGCAGATTTGCCGCATTCAAGATCGTCAGCGGCGTCGACACCAGTCCTTCGGTGCCCGTCCTGACGGTGATTGGCCGTAACTCGGTCGCCTGGGCGAGCGGCATGAAGATCAGCAGCGCCGGAAAGAATAGCTTCAAGACCAAGTGTCTGCACTCCATATCTAGAAAGTGCAGCCAATCTATCTCGCTTTTGCGCAATAACAATAAGAAGATTTGTTCCTGGAATGAAACAGAGAGGGTGAAATGTTGAAGAATCTCAAGACAAGTGTAAGTGCAATCCTGCTCGGCGGGCTCATGATGAGCGGCGCGCTGGCGGCAGACGTGAAATCCATCGCCATCCTGACGCCGGAGGAAGGCACGGATTATGGCTGGAACCAGCAGGGCGTCGATGCCGCCAAGGCTGCCGGCGAGGCGGCGGGCGTCGAAGTCATCGTGGCTCAGGGCCTGGGCTATGGTGACGTTCGCCCGACGCTTCGGGAACTGGCGGAAGAGGGCGCAAGCCTGCTCATCGCCCATGCCAGCGGCTACAACACCTCGGCGCCAGAAATCGCCAAGGAGCTGAACGTGCCGGTCGCCATCGTCGATACGCCGACAGGGCTGCAAAAAGGCCTCGTTGCGGACTATACTCTCAGCGGCCATGAAGGCGCCTACCTGGCCGGCCGTCTCGCCGCCAAGATGTCGCGCTCCAAGAGTGTCGGCATCGTGGTTTCCGGCGAGCCGCCATCGTGGAACTCCCAGTCGGCCGCATTCGCGCAAGGGGCGAAGGCCGAAAACCCGGAGGTGAAGGTCGCCTATGCGGTGATCGGACCCGCCGCCTACGCCGATGCCGCCGGCGGCAAGCGCGTGACCGAAAGCGTCATCGCGTCTGGCGCCGACATCATCTTCGGTCAGGGCAACGGTTCGAGCTTCGGCATGTTGCAGGCGGTCGAAACGGCCAAGGCCGCCGATGGCGGCAAGGTCTATTTCATCGACGTGATCGGCGACAAGACCCCCATCGACAAGGGCTTTCTGCTCTCGTCCGTGGTGTGGAACATCACCCCGGTCTATGCGGCGATGATCGCCGACCTCAAGGCCGATACGTTCGGCACCAAGAGCTATGCGATCGGCCTCAAGGACGACTCGGTCAAGCTCCTGCAGACCGCCGCCATTCCCGAGGCGACCTGGGCCGAAATTCAGGCGCTGCGCGAGGAGGTGGTCTCCGGAGCGATCAAGGTCGAGCCGGTCTTCGACGCCGCCGCCGTGCGAGCGCTGATGACCAACGTTTCCGAGTAGGAAACCATGCGGCCGGAGGGGTTGATCACTCCTCCGGCTGCGATTTCCCGCAGACCGGGCGTTTCATGACCAGTCGTTCCCCATCGCCGCAGGCGTTAGCCCCGGATATCGTGACGCTTGAGCGCGTGACGAAGCGCTTTCCCGGCGTGGTCGCCAATGACAGCATCGACCTGTCGATCCGCGCCGGCGAGGTGCATGTCCTCCTGGGCGAAAACGGGGCCGGCAAATCCACGCTGATCGGCATGCTGTCAGGGTTGCAGCAGCCTGATGACGGCCGCATCCTGGTCGACGGCAAGCCGACGCCGATCACCTCGCCGCGGCATGCGCTGTCGCTCGGCATCGGCACGGTTTTTCAGCACATGATGCTGGTCCCGACGCTGACCGTCGCGGAAAATCTCCTGCTCGGCGGGCCGTGGTGGCAGCGGCCGCAGGCGGCGCAACTGGAGGCGCGCGTCGCCGACATCACAAAGTCGCTGGGCATCTCGGTCAGGCTGCACGCCAGGGTGGCGGAACTGTCGCTGGGCGAACAGCAGCAGGTCGAGATTTTGCGCGCCATGGTGCGCAACAGTCGGTTGCTGATCCTCGACGAGTCGACCTCGATGCTGACGCCCAAGGGCATCGAGGAACTGGGCGCGCTGATGCGCCGGCTGGTCGAACATGGGCTGGCCATCGTCTTCATCACGCACAAGCTCAAGGAAGCGGCGGAATTCGGCGACCGCATTTCGGTGCTCAAGCTCGGCCGCAAGGTCGGTGAGATCGCGCCGGACCGGTTGCGCTCGCTCGGCGAACAGGCAATCGTCTCCGAGATCGTCGAGTTGATGTTTGGCCGGCGGGCCGGCGATCCCGAGGCCGGCAGCCGGCAAGCGAGAGCCGCGCCTGCGCATGCCGAGCCGCTGCTTTTTGTGCGCGACCTTTCGGTTGCGCCGACCAAGGATTCGCCGGGGCTCTTGTCGGTTTCCTTCGATATCGGGCCGGGCGAACTGCTCGGCATTGCCGGGATAGACGGCAACGGCCAGAAACAGCTGGCCGAAGCGCTGGCCGGCCAGCTTGCATCGACCGGCTCGATCCTGCTCGACGGCAAGCCCATCGAAACCTTAAGCGTCGGCGATCGGCGGGCGATGGGCCTACGCTATTTGACCGACGACCGGCTGGGCGAGGGGACAGTCGGCGCTTTTCCGGTCTCGCTCAATTTCTTCCTCAAGCAGGTGGGCGCAGAACCCTTCTGGCGCAACGGCGTCCAGCAGCGTGGCGAGATTGATCGGCGCGCAGGGGAACTGGTGCGCCAGTACGACGTGCGCACGCCAAGCCTCAATACGCCGGTCGGTCGCCTGTCAGGCGGCAACATCCAGAAGGTCATTCTGGCGCGCGAACTGGCCGACGGGGCCAGGGTCGTGATCTTCAACAAGCCGACCTACGGCCTCGATCTGGCCAACACGCTGTCCACGCGCCAGCGCATCCGCGAACTCGCGTCGCAGGGATTGGCGATCCTGCTCATCTCCACCGACCTCGAGGAACTGCTCTCGCTTTGCGACCGCGTTGCAGTGATCTCGAACGGCGGGCTTGCCGGCATCACCGACAATGAGGGCGATGCGCGCACGCGGGTCGGCCGGCTGATGATCGGGCTTGCGGCATGAGCGTCGGCGTGACACGCGAGGCTGACATGACCGCGCTCGGCAAGCCCGCGGCCGGCGCGGGCCGGGACATTCTGCGTCG